>WTAG01000311.1 GCA_013139755.1 Methylomarinum sp.
GGCTTGTTATCAGTTACATCCAGGTCGATAGTCAGAAGGATAAATGCAGAAGGGCCCATCGTATTTGGTCGTGGACTGGAAATAACCTTGAATTTTGAAGAGGCCGCATTTGAAGGCAGTGGAGTATTTTTATTGGGTGCGGTAATGGAGCAGTTTTTAGCCCGTTATGTGTCAATTAATTCGTTTACCGAAACCGTTATAACGTCAACGGATAGAGGAGAAATTATAAGATGGCCGGCGAGAATCGGGAAAAGAGAAACGATTTAGCAGTTAAGTTGCAGAAAGAACCGTATAAATTCGGTTTCTTTCATGCATTGCGCTTAATCGAATGTGCCTACTCTGACAAGCCATTGATTGGACAATCAAAACGTCCTGCTGATGATCCGGTGCGTTTTGCTCAGGAAGTGACACTGGCATTTGAACCTTCAACAATCAGTCAGTATGTTCCTGCTAAAGCAGGAAAAGCGGCCCGGTTGAAGGAATATTTCTTTGGTTTGTTTGGACCTAATGGTCCTATGCCCCTGCATATTACGGAATATGTAAAAAGCAGAATGCATAATAATCATGACAACACTCAGGCGCATTTTGCTGATATTTTTCATCATCGCATGATTAGCCTGTTTTATCGGGCAAGAGCGAACGCCGAACCTACTTTTAATTTTGACCGGCCATTGAATGACCGGTTTTCAAATTATACCGGTTCATTATTGGGTATAGGCGATAGCACTTTATTACAAAGAGATGCTATGCCTGATCTGGCTAAATTACATTATGCCGGGCATTTAGCTCATCATGCTAAAAATGCTGATGGACTGAAAGCGATTATTACAGATTTTTTTAAATTGCCAGTTAATCTCCAGCAATTTGTAGGTGAATGGCTGGAAATACAAAGTTCAGACTTATCCAGATTAGGGCGTTCACCTAGAACCTGTACTTTAGGCATGTCTACAGTCTTAGGTAGTCGAGTCTGGGGCTGTCAGAATAAATTCAGGCTGGTATTTGGACCATTAACCATGCAGCAGTATGAAAGCTTATTACCTTCAGGTGAAAGGTTAGAAAAATTAAAAGCTATAGTACGCAATTATATTGGTCATGAATTACAGTGGGATATTAATTTAATACTTAAATCTGAAGAAATTAAAGGCGTAAGGCTGGGCGGTGGCGAACGTCTTGGCTGGTCTAGCTGGTTAGGACTTAGAACATCTTTAAAAGATGCCGATGCTTTAGTATTAAACCCATTAAAGAACACTTAAGTTTAATTGAATATAAATAACACTGAGGGAATGTAATGTCAGAAATTAGTCGAGTGGCTCTGTTTGGGAAATTAAACAGTATATGCTATAGAGGTATAGAGAGCGCTACCGTGTTTTGTAAAATGCGTGGCAACCCTTATGTTGAGTTAACTCATTGGCTACACCAGATTTTACAACTACAGGATTCAGACTTACACCAGATTATTAAGCAATTTAATATAGACCCCGCACTTCTGGTTAAGGATTTTACCGATAGTCTGGATTCGTTACCGAGAGGTTCTACTTCCATTTCCGATTTATCACAACATGTTGAAGATGCTGTGGAACGGGGCTGGGTTTTTGGTACTTTGATGTTTGGAGAGAATCAGGTTCGATCCGGGCATTTGGTAGTCGGTATTTTAAAAACTAAAAATTTACATAATGCATTACTCGGTATCTCAAAAGAATTTGAAAAAATAAAACTGGATACATTAACTGATCGTTTTGCAGAAATCGTAGGCAGTTCTCCAGAAGAAGGCCTGCATGCTAATGACGGTTTTCAAGTCGGTG
Source organism: Methylomarinum sp. (assembly GCA_013139755.1). Next base: position 1,803 of record WTAG01000311.1, read on the forward strand.
GTGGGGCCGCTCCTGGGGAAGCCAGTGGTGCGATGCCTGCTGCGCAAATGGGTAAACAGGAAGCGTTACAGCAATTTACTGTGGATCTGACTGCACAAGCACGAGAAGGAACAATGGACCCTATTGTGGGTCGAGATGAGGAAATTAGACAAGTCATTGATATTTTAATGCGCAGGCGTCAAAATAACCCGATTTTGACTGGGGAGGCCGGTGTGGGTAAAACCGCTATAGTTGAAGGTTTTGCGCAAAAAATCGTGGCAGGTGATGTGCCTCCGCCTTTAAAAAATGTCATCTTACGAACTTTGGATATTGGTTTGTTACAGGCGGGTGCCAGTATGAAAGGGGAGTTTGAAAATAGATTACGGCAGGTGATAGATGAGGTTCAAGCTTCAGAAAAACCTATCATCATGTTTATTGATGAAGCCCATACGCTGGTTGGTGCAGGTGGTGCTGCCGGAACAGGCGATGCGGCTAATTTATTAAAACCGGCATTAGCACGAGGTACTTTACGTACTGTTGCAGCAACAACCTGGGCTGAATATAAAAAACATATAGAAAAAGACCCAGCCTTAACTCGACGATTTCAAGTGGTAAAAGTGGATGAACCGAGTGAAGAAAAAGCTATATTAATGATGCGTGGTGTGGCTTCTGTGATGGAAAATCACCATCAGGTACAAGTGTTAGATGAAGCTCTTGAAGCCTCTGTTAGATTATCTCATCGTTATATTCCTGCACGGCAATTACCGGATAAATCAGTTAGCTTATTAGATACGGCTTGTGCCCGGGTAGCAATTTCTCAATATGCTGTGCCTGCTGAAGTTGATGATTGCCGTAAACGCATAGCTGCTTTGGAGACTGAATTAAAAATTATTGGCAGAGAAAAGTCAGTGGGTGTTGAGGTTTCTGAACGTGAAGCGCTAGCCAATGAAAAATTGACAGAAGAGCAAGAACGTTTGGCTCAGCTAGATGAACGCTGGAATACAGAGCGTGATTTAGTCACTAAAATTCTGGATTTACGTAAACAGTTACGCCAGGAAACTGGCAAAGTTGAAGGCACAGAGAGTGATTTAGAAATAACAGTTGATGAGGTGACAGAAACTGAAGATAACAGTCAGGATCACGCTGACCTGTTAGCCGATTTAAAAGCTTTACAAGCACAGTTACAGGAATTCCAGGGTGAAAGTCCACTTATCTTACCTAGTGTTGACCATCAGGCCGTTGCTACTGTGGTAGGTGACTGGACGGGTGTTCCTGTTGGACGTATGGTTAAAAATGAAGTGGAAAATATTCTTCATCTTGCTGATAACCTGGAACAACGCATCATTGGGCAACGACATGCCTTGGATATGATCGCCAGACGAATCCAGACCTCCAGAGCAGGCTTAGACAACCCTAATAAACCCATAGGCGTGTTTATGCTCGCAGGGACATCGGGCGTAGGTAAAACAGAAACGGCTTTGGCCCTGGCTGAAACTTTATATGGTGGTGAGCAAAATGTAATCACTATTAATATGAGTGAATATCAAGAGGCTCATACTGTATCTACCTTAAAAGGTGCACCTCCTGGTTATGTCGGTTATGGCGAAGGCGGTGTATTAACAGAAGCGGTTAGACGAAGACCTTATTCTATCGTGTTGCTGGATGAAGTTGAAAAAGCTCATCCCGATGTGCATGAAATTTTCTTCCAGGTGTTTGATAAAGGCTGGATGGAAGATGGCGAAGGGCGGGTGATTGATTTTAAAAATACCCTGATTTTATTAACCACTAATGCAGGGACTGATTTAATTACTAATCTATGTAAAGACCCTGACTTAATGCCAGAACCTGAAGGCATTGCCAAAGCTCTACGTGAGCCATTACTCAAAGTTTTTCCACCTGCTTTATTAGGTCGTTTAGTGGTGATTCCATATTATCCACTCAGTGATGAAATGATTGCTCTTATTACCAAACTGCAATTAGGACGCATCGAAAAACGCATACTTGAAAACCATAAAGTACCTTTTACTTATGATGACGATGTGATTAAGTTAATTGCTGAGCGTTGTACAGAATTAGAAAGTGGCGGACGTATGATTGATGCCATTTTGACTAATACTATGTTACCGAGTATTAGTACTGAGTTTTTGACACGTATGATGGAAGGGAAATCGATAGAGCGAGTACATGTCAGTGTGGCTGATGGGGAGTTTAGTTATCAATTTTAACTAATAAATATAGTATTGAAAATGTATTGTTGAATACAAAACATAAGACTTGATCATTTGTTTCTTGTGATGATCTGGTCATTAGTTTATTAATGAGACTCAATTTAAATCATTGAGTATAAATATTTAACAGGAGATATAACGATGGGTTGGAAAACTGAAGCTGGATACGATGTATTAATGCAGGATAGTAGTAATTCCTGTGGTATGGCATGTTGTGCCATGATCATGAAACATGTAGATGGATGTATACCTGATGAGCAAATGATGGCATCAGAATCTAAACGTATTGGGGTTGGTCAGTATGAAGAAAAGTTTGGAGAAAAAGTAGGTCATGTAGCTTGCTTTGGGCCAGGTAGTGCAAGTTCAATCACTCCAGTAGATCAAAGCAAAGTTTTAGGAACATATGTAAATAACCTTGGAGGAATTTTAACAAATTATTTGATAGAAAATGAGACTGATTTTCACGATAATCCCTCGTCAGTCTTTGGTAAATATCCTGGTCAGGATGTAATTGCATTGCTAAATTGGGACAATGGTGGTGGAGGTCATTTTGTAGTGGTGCGTAAACTGTCTTCTAATCATATAATTGTTCTAGACCCTGCTTACGGAGTGAGCGGACAAGCACTTTCAAATAATTATACGCCAAATAATTCGAGGGCTGGTGGAGCAACGGGAAAATTTAATGGCTGGGTTGTTAATCCCACAGGTAAGCGATTGAAGGCGAAGCGGGTTAAAGTAATGTTTTAATTATGTAGAAGTTATGTATTGACAGGCAATGTTTACTCTAAAAATTAATAAACTGAAGCCATTGTGCGACTAAGCCTTGAAAACATAGGGTCAGGCCCGTAGGTTGGGGGTTGTACCTACGGACTGTAAAATTCACCACTAAAGGATAGATATTAACCATGGCAAATTGTCTTGATTACGCAAAAATTGCTTATGCAGCTTATTTTAAATCAACAAATCAATATTATGCAGATCCACCTGGGCATATGGTTGATGACTGGACGGTTCAAAAATGGGAGGCAGGAACCTTATTTGGTGATGGTTTTCAGGGAGGTATCTGGCAGAATGATCACGATGTTGTGGTGGGGTGCTGTGGAACTAACCCTAAACAATTAAAAATAATTCCTGATTTAGGTGCTGACCTTAAAATCGGTTTGAGAATTTTACCCAACCAGTGTTCTTCGGCACGTCAAATGGTAAAGGCGGCCAAAAAGATTGCAAATGGTCGGCGAGTGTCGGTAACGGGACATTCTTTGGGTGGAGGTTTAGCACAAGTTGTTGGCAGGTGGGAAGGGGTTCCTTTCGTCACCTTTAATGCGCCTGCAATGAAGCAGGTTATGGCTGCTGCTAAAATAAACGTATTTAAACCGATGATGATGGTACGTACTTTAAGAGCACAAAAAGCCAGTGATACATCGGGAATCAATTTCAGAATTGCTGGTGACTTGGTGAGCTCTCATTTTAAAGGTGTGGCGGGAGATCATTTGGGTATGGTGGTTGATCTTCCCAATGCCACAG
>WTAG01000212.1 GCA_013139755.1 Methylomarinum sp.
TATCGACCATTTCATTGGCAAATGCAAAAGTCAGCATGTTTCTAGCGGTTTCTTCATCTACGCAACGTGACTGCAAATAGAAAATTGATTTTTCATCTAATTGCCCCACTGTTACACCATGCGCACACTTCACATCATCAGCATAAATTTCTAACTGTGGTTTGGTATCAGCTTCTGCATCATTAGATAACAATAGATTACGGTTATTCATTTCCGAATCTGTTTTTTGGGCATCTTCGGCAACATAAACCAGGCCTTGAAACACACCTCTTGAACGCTGATTCAACACACCTTTATACAGCTCACGACTAATAGCATGAGGTTTTAAGTGATTAATTCGGGTATGGTTATCAATATGTTGACGTTTAACCCCCAAATACAAACCACTTAAATCACATTCTGAGGCAATATCCAAATCGGCATGAATATCATTTCTAGCCAATAAACCACCAAAAGCAAAGTTATGATGATTAAAATGACTATCTCGTGCTTGTTTCACATAAGTGCCACCAAAATGATAAGCCTTATCACCTTCAGATTGCATTTTGTGTAAGGTTAAGCTGGCATTTTTACCGACAAAGACTTCTGTCACGGCCGCTGTTAAATAAGCGTCATTAACACCGACAAATGTTTCAATCACATTGACTTCAGCCATCTCATCAACAACCAATACATTACGGATTGTTGCTAAACATTCTGCTTGTGTCACTATATGCAATAATTGAATAGGCTTATCTAATACTTTACTGGCTGGAATATGAACAAATAGACCATCACTAAACCATGCGGTATTAAAAGCCACAAAACTATGCTCTTCATTACTCACCGCTTTAGACAGGTATTGTTCCAGTAACTCAGGTTTTTGCTCTAAAGCATCAGCCATACCAAGTACTGAGACATCATTAGCTAAACCCTCTAAGGAAGACAATTCTTTAGAATAACGCCCATCGACCAGTACAACAGTTAAAGCGTTTTCCAATTGATTGTCATTTAACAAGGCAGCATCTACAGTTGCTGTTTGTGAGATCAACTGTGGTGAAAACAGTTTTTTCTCTATGACAGAAACATTAGTATAACGCCACTCTTCTTCTCTTAATGAAGGAAACCCATTCTCAGAAAAGCATCCAAAAGCATCTGCTCTTAGCGTTTTAAGCCAGTTTATTGACTGTCCTGGCAACAAATCTGCAGTCTTTTCATATTCAGCGATGTAACGACTTACCATTATGCTGCCTGCCCTTCAACCCATCGATAGCCTTTAGCTTCCAGCTCTAATGCTAATTCAGCCCCACCAGATTTAACAATCTGACCATGAGCTAATACATGCACAAAATCAGGTTTAATGTAATCTAGCAAACGCTGATAATGGGTAATCATTAAAAATGAACGATCAGCAGAGCGCAATGAGTTAACCCCTTCTGCAACAATTTTTAAAGCATCAATATCCAAGCCTGAATCAGTCTCATCCAAGATACACATAGCGGGCTCTAAAATAGCGGCCTGTAAAATCTCATTACGTTTTTTCTCACCACCGGAAAAACCTTCGTTAACTGCACGATATAAGAATTTCTCATCCATTTGTAATAATTTAATTTTATCCTTAACCAGAGTTAAAAAATCCATTGCATCCACTTCATCTAATCCATGGTGTTTACGAATTGAATTTAAAGCCGCTTTTAACAAATAAATATTACTCACACCGGGAATTTCTACCGGATACTGAAACGCTAAAAAAACACCTTCACGCGCTCTAATTTCAGGTGCCATATCTAACAGGTCTTTTCCCTGATATGTCACTTTACCTTCGGTTATTATGTAACCTGGTTTTCCTGAAAGCACATGAGATAAAGTACTTTTACCTGCACCATTTGGCCCCATAATCGCATGAACCTCACCGGCATTAATTTTTAAGTTAAGCCCTTTAAGAATAGGTTTATCACCAACGCTAACGTGAAGGTTTTCTATGTTAAGCATTTCTATTTTCCTGTTTTATCTGGTTTTCTTGTTCCCATTTAACGACTGGAAACTAAGTAATGATGGGCACGCTATCGCTTCAACCATCCTACATTTTATTTATGAAGTTGAGTGCTAGCCTACTGAACCTTCTAAACTAATTCCTAATAAAGCCTGCGCTTCTACAGCAAACTCCATCGGTAATTCTTTAAACACTTCTTTACAGAAGCCATTCACAATCATAGATACCGCATCTTCTGCTGACATACCTCTTTGCTGACAAAAGAACAATTGATCTTCACTAATTTTAGATGTTGTCGCTTCGTGCTCTACTTGAGCCGAAGGCTGTTTAACCTCTACATAGGGGAAGGTATGCGCACCACATTTATCACCCACTAACAAAGAATCACACTGGGTATAGTTACGAGCATTTTCAGCACCTTTACCGACTTTAACTAAGCCACGGTAAGTATTTTGTGCTTTACCGGCAGAAATACCTTTAGAAATAATGGTACTGCTAGTATTTTTACCGACATGAATCATCTTAGTGCCGGTATCGGCTTGTTGATAATTATTAGTCAATGCCACTGAGTAAAATTCACCCACTGAGTTATCACCTAATAACACACAGCTAGGATATTTCCAGGTAATAGCAGAACCGGTTTCAACCTGTGTCCAGGACACTTTAGAGTTATCACCTCGACACTCTGCACGTTTAGTCACAAAGTTATAAATACCACCGACACCATTTTCGTCACCGGGATACCAGTTTTGTACTGTAGAGTATTTAATCTCTGCATTTTCCATAGCGATTAATTCAACCACAGCC
>WTAG01000566.1 GCA_013139755.1 Methylomarinum sp.
TTAAGGCCATTAACGCACTGCGGCGTAATAAAGGGTTCTTATCTTTCAAATTCTTTTTAATCGCGTTTAAAGTATCCCGATCAGGAAAAGCCTGTAATTCCTGAATTGCCGTTGCCCTGGCAATCGCCGGTTGTGACGACTGAACCGCCAGCTTAGCTGGTCAAAATATATATGTTGGTTAATAAGTTATACTGTTACTCAATTTCTATCATTCGCTTATATTAACTGTTAGACATTATTAATTTGGCAGCCCCAGTTATCTCTCAATGATGGTGAAAGACTTCGATCGAGCCGATGAAGATGCCTGACTGGTCAACTTGTCTTACGATTTCTATTACTTTAAATTTCTCGATGGTTTAAGTGCTATTACCAACTCTGGAAGCGGATACACACTAGGTAGCGGCAAGCGAAAAACAGCCAGATTAGGAGGAATGGGGCATCACTGTAGACTATCGCATTATTCTGTCAGCCAAGAAAATAAGGAGCCTTGTGTATTAAGCCATGTTTGTTATAATGTTTATTGTAACTTACTGATCTATAAATAACTTTATATTTTTTGAAGATTCTGTTTTATCCTTTACGGGAAGATTTTTTTCTTTTTTAGTCGTTCATCCTATTAATTCCGCTCGCTTTAGGGATTTTTCAAGTAGCTCATAGGTAAAAATTATGTTAAACAAAAAATGCTTAAATGTTGTACTCATAAGCCTGCTTGCTCTCATGGGCTGCCAATCCACCGGAGGCCGATTGGCAAGTTCCGGAGCTGTAATTGACCGCGAAGTTGATGCCGCATTGAAAGAACTTTACGCAGCCACACCTGCTGCTAGAGGCCTGGCAGCGCGCGCAAAAGGCATATTAGTATTTCCAGATATTGTCAAAGCAGGCTTTATGTTCGGCGGACAATATGGGAGAGGTGGTGCGTTGCGTAAAAAAGGCAGAACAGTCGGCTATTACAATAGTGTAGCCGCATCGTATGGCTTGCAAGTAGGCGTACAGTCGTTTGGCTATGCGTTGTTTTTTATGAACGATGCTGCGCTGAGCTATCTTGATCGTAGTGAAGGCTGGGAAATCGGTGTTGGTCCTAGCATCGTCGTCGTCGATGCTGGCGTCGCCAAGTCTCTGACTACAACAACGGGCAAAGATAATATTTATGCTTTTATTTTCAATCAGAAAGGTTTAATGGCCGGTCTGGGTTTGCAGGGTTCAAAAATCTCCCGTATCAATCCAGATTAGAGATATTAGGAGATGGCGGTGCATATTATAGGCTGCAGTCGCTTCATCTGTTGCTTGGTAGTTAGTGAGAATGTAAAAAATGACTTTCATATTCTAATCAGATTTAGATTGATGGGTAGGGTAGAGCGAACTATCGTCCGCTATTAAACAGTATTCATCAAAGCTAAGTATTAGACCATTAAAATTTAATTTCAGTTCTAAGGCCAAAAATCCATGCTGTTTTACTTTCTGGCAGGCTAATTGAGGTGAAGCCCGGAGGAATAATACCAAACCCCGGATCATCAATCGCTGTGTCAATGATTTGTAAATCAGCAGTGACATGAAACCAGGAGGTAACTTCAGCGTTATACCAAAGTTCAGCACCATTTTCTTCACTGAGATCTAGGAACCTGAATAATGGTGATTCGGTGAGCTCCAAATGATAAACCCCTAGCCCAAAAGTATCATTTGGACGAGCATTAAAAATACCATTTCCTGATATACCGGCAGCTGCTGACCAATCAATAGGATTGCTTTCTCTGTCGGCAATACCAAAACGGGTAAATATGCCCCAGCCTCGACCGTCGTCCCATTGTAAATATTGATGGGCATTATGATAGAAAGCCCATGAACTACTTTCCTTGGCTATGCCTTTACCCCTTATCAATCCAGTGAGGGTTGAGCGAGGGTCATTATTGAATTTAGTAAATTCATTATTAAAAGCATACAGAACCCCATAAGTTTGCGCTCCAGGAAGATTGCTAATGTCGTATTTAAATTTCCATTCAGTAGCTATAGTGGTTCCACGGTCAGTTTCAAATGGGTCATGAGTTGCTGATTCTTCAGTGTCAAAAGCAACGATAGAGCCCATTATCCAGTCATTAGGAATAAAAATCATTCCGCCACCAAGAGTTACCGATGGCACGCTTCTAAATTCGACAGTGGATAAAAGGAATGAGCTGTTCATAAAATGGGAATCAGAACGAGGGCTACCAGCTAACTCATTTTCATCACCATCCAAAGTGTTTAGTAGACCGCCAAAAATACCAAACTGAGGTGAAAGAAATTGAGTAAACATTAACTCAGTAAGGCCGATGGTCTCATCATTAACGTTATCTGAGTCATTAGGTGAGAGAGCATCATTATTTACTGGAGATAGCCCACCTGTATGAGCACTGGTAATATAATCACCTACTCTTGATTCAACACGTAATTTCAATAACCCACCTGGCCATAGTCCTGCTTTCCCTGTATCAAGTTGTAGTGATAAATCTTGTGTTGAAACAACACCATCATGTTCCTTAATGCCACCTTCAAATAAATTCTGATAAGTGGTTACAACTCTAAAGTCCAGGTGTAGTCCATTTTCTGCAAGGTTCTGCCTAACTCCACCCCAATCACCCGTCAGCGTGGATCGGTTCATGAAGTCACCACTGTAATCAGGCGTAGGAAGAATACCTTCTTCTGACAAAACATGACTAGAGTAAAAAATACAAAAAAAGATAAAAGTCGATAGGGGTGTCTTATTCAAGAAAATTTTAGTCATTGATATAATTCCATTGTTATTTATGAAAATCATAGTTGTCAACTATCGGGCATTATGAATGGAGGTTTGAAACAATAGACCCAAGTTGCAGTTTTTAATGAAAACAGTAATTTGCCACTTAAGAAGTAGATTGTTTATGTAAGTATTAGCATGAATTTGAAAATTTATCAAAACTTTCTCAACATTACTAACGGAATGATGCAAAATCCTGTCTTTACATTTTTATAGTGTTGGAATAATGTTTACTTCATATCACAGTTAGCTTCCAACTAAGGAGTGATCTCAATTAAGCCAAATAATACTTGCAATTAGACTAAGCATGGCCTGGTAAGTTTTAGCTAACCGTTTATAACTGTAATCCCCCTGTGTCACCACAAAATAGACAACCCAGCTGTCAGGGTGTCTGTATCAAGACCGACCGATTCCTGTGTACGTGTGCGAATATAAGCGACTTTAATACCCGAACGACGATTAATCGGATAAGCAAAATTGATCGCCCAGGCTGTATCTTGCCTCCGATCATCTTTGTCTACTCCATTTATCCTACTTTGCCCACCATAGTCGTAACCAAAGCTCACACCTGCCCAAAGTCCCGGGCGAAACGTATGAATAAGGTGTCCATGAATGATGTAAAGCGGATCTTGATCAAGGGTATTCCCATTGAAAAACTCATTATTTTCTGTGTAGAAAGCGACCTCGCCAGTGAGTTCGACAGTCCATTTATCCCGCCTGTGTAGCACGCCGAATTGAGGACGGAAGCTAAATCTATTCGCCCCCAAATTGATCAATTTATCGTCCATATAATCACCAGTAGGTAATCGCATGGCTAACCCCATTCCAATGAGGGTTTCAATATTTGTGTCTTTTCGGTAGGCACCGTATTCCTTTCCACTCAAGGGCGGCGCACCGTATAGATTGAGCGCAAAGCGCAGAAAGGTATCTGACAATCCGTGTCTTGATATCGCTGCCGAGGCACCGTTTAACAATCCGTTCCAACGTCCTTCCTGATACGCCTGTGTGATATCAACTCGCGCCGATTTATCTAACATTTCAAATGTGTGGATGTACTTGCCCGCCCACGTATTTAATTCTATTTTCGCATCTTCAAGACGTAGAACAGGATCAACGGAAATATCTGCCTCGGTATAGGTATATCCAATAGCAGTAAAGTTCATTCCCTTCGGCAGATGATTCCATTGCTGGGGTACTGGCTCCAGGGCAAGACAAGAGGATATTAGACCCATGACGAGTAGGCCAGAGAACAGCCACTGCGAAAAATAACGTAGGAAATTCATTCGAGTTAGTCCCAAGCCTGATGAATAGAAACTTTAACGTACTTTTCTAGGCAGTGGAAACGATTTTAGGAATAAAAAACTAACAGGATGGTGGGGGGGTATGAGTATTATTGTACATTTGCTAGGTGATTTATCACCTATTAACTATGAAAAATTCCAATTGAAGGTGTCCTGTTTGGCTTGACCAGAATAGTATAGATTTCTATAAAAAACTGGGCTTTGTTCCTCTTCAGACATTAGCGGGCGAATTAGGCGATAGACCTCAACCACAACCACTTTTTTTATCTATAAGAACTATAGAGCTAGCTCAACAGGATAAAAAATAAGGAAACAGATGTGTTTCTTTATAAAAACTGCATTTCATAATTCAAAATAACACGATAATCAGTTAGATCCTCTCCAGAGTTGTTTCGGTTAACTGACGCTCTACGCAGACGAAGCCAAAGTCCGTTAAGTAGTGATTGCTGAGGCTTATAATCGATAGTAATATCCCATTCGCTTTGATCAGGTGAAGCAATTGAACCACTATCAGGTGTGTTTCCATAAGCATAATTGCTATAGGCACTTAGACCCTCTATGCCCAAACGTTTAAAATGATAGGATAAGCCAACTAACCATGCATTTTCACCAGCCCGGTCAAAGTCTTCAATCATGATAGAGAGATAGCTGGGCGTTCCGCCAAATGGTTTTTGTATTCCTTTGTTTTTGCCTGTGGAAGTGGTGGCAGCGGTTAAAACCATGCTTTGATAACTCAAGGATATTTTTCCACCGAAACTATAGGTATCAAAATCACCTCCGATTTCACTACCTGAACTTTGTTGATTAGTATATTGAAGTGACAATTGAATGGGTATGTCATCCTCAGGGAAAAATACATGATTAGCTTCAGTATAGAAAGTATTCATGTAGTCTTCGGTAAAATAGTTAGCAACGCCGATATCGGTGTTTTCAGTTAATGAATAACGTGTCCCCAATAAAGCTAGTCCTTTATGAGTTCCTTCAAATCCCGCAGCATGTGAGATATATTCGAATTGGTCTGAATTTCTTTTTTTCATTTTACGCACATAACCAGCTATCCATTTTAATGAACTATCAGGGTGGGTTAATATGTAGGCTTCAAATGTATTAGGAACCATTCGACTGTCTTGCTTATTCAAATAAGGTAGATTTAAAGATTGCCTGAACACCTTAACTTCTAGATCTTTGGTAATCTTCCCTAACAGATAAGCCTCGCCCAGAGTTACAAAACCATGTTGTCCTGGTTTTAATAACATGGTTCCATCTTTGCTTTGAGGGGCAATGATTTTTTGGGAGGTATAAACACTTGCACCAACTTGTAGAGAATCTTCCCACCAACCTGACTTGTATTCTAATTTACCTCCATATGTCTAAGCTTCACTATCATTAAATTGATTTTTATCCCTGTTCAAATAGTAAGACCGAAACTGGGCACTTAAATCAGTATCACGCCAAAAAGCAGCTTGGTTTTCAAGTTTACTTTTTATTTTAGGAAAAAAGCTCCTTTTTCGTTTAAACCTTTCAAATATTTTTTCCAGACTACCTTTAATTTCTGATGCAGATTCTAAAACTAATTGTTCATCTAGAATGTATTCTGAGCGTTGAGATGCATTGAGCTCATAACTAAAAAGAAGTGTACAAGTACTAATAATTAAAAGTTTTTCAAACCAGCTCATTTAAATTTTTCACGGTAATTAGGAGGACTTTTTGAATCACTCATGACAAACAAAAAAATCTTAGTTTATAGTACTGTTTATCTGAGTTTAGCTCTGGCAAGCAGTCTCAATTACTACACC
>WTAG01000712.1 GCA_013139755.1 Methylomarinum sp.
GCGAGACGGCGTCAAATGGGAGCTTGATTATGCTAAATAATCACTTCTTGACACCATAGTCACTGGTTAGGATTTATTTACCACAACACCTACAACCACCCTGCCCAATAGGACCAAGATCTAAACCTGCTTTTACTCTTAAGCTCTCAGTCAACACCGTTTTATTTGATTCAGATGCATTAATAAATTCATTTATTTTTTCAACAACTTCTTGTCTTTCATCTGCGGTTAGTCTCATAAAGCCAATTGCAACTTGATCAGATTGTTTACTCATAATTTTTCCTATATTTTTCCACATACGCCACATGAAGTTGATTTCATGTCAGTTGGCACAATATTACAGCTAGCACATGCACGCTGGAACTTCCTAAGCCCATAACGCATACCCATTCTTTTTTCTTTTTCAGTTATATCAATTTGATTATCGAGTGATGCTCTTAATTCGGCTTCTTTATCAAGTATTTTTAATTCGACATCAAATCCTTTTGCAGAAATAGAAGTATTATGCGATAAATTTATAAACTGCAATGAAAGACTATAATTGGATACTTTAGATTCAATGCTATACGTTAACTTATTATTCCAATTAGATACAAAAGACCACAAAGTTAGTAATAGTTGAATAATTGCAATTGAACCAGCAATAAATAGAATTTTTTCTGTAGTATTACTATCCAAACTATATGTACTAATTATTGCCCCTACTGATACAGGACTCGCTATACCAAAAAAACTTAAAAATAATAACTTCTGACGCAACTTTGAGGCACGTTTTTCAAAAATATAAGCTGTTCCATACGTCTTTAATGCCTCATCTGAGCATCGTCTTAATTTATCAGCTGATATATTATTCATTTTTCAAAATTGACTCAAATCCTAACGCCCGCTTCAGCCGACGTAAAAAGAGGCAGTTTTTTTGCCCTAGCAAAAAAGATGACGCTTTTTACGGTCGGCTGGAAGCGCTGGTTAGGCAGTTAACTATATAATGCTGCAACTCTTCTTTAGATCCTAAGTACTTTTCTTTTTTCCCGAAAGACAATAATTCAAATTGTTTTTTACCAATTTTTTCATTTAGTTTTTTTTCAATCGCTTTGATTGATCCGCTTAGTAACCGAATATCTTTTCCGAGATATTTCTGAAGTGGGAACTCATCACCAATTTTGAAGACTTCTATTTTTTTAGTTAGCAATTCTTCAAATTTTTCAAATTCGTGAATTATCTCTTCTAATTTTCCTTTAGACTCTTTATCAATTATGTAAATCGTAGTAATCAAGTGCTCAACTATTATGAGTGCCGCTTCTAGGGATTTTTTTGATGGTGTCTTAATATCATGTGCAGCATCATTACCTAAAAAACGAATCGAATGAAGACGAGTTGAATCTTTTTTAGATATTAGTCCTTTGCTTGCTAAATTATTAATTCGAGTGCTAAGTTCTTTTCCTTTAATATCTTGATCATTACATATAGCTTCAATAGTAGCTCTAAATCCAATACCAGCCAATGTTAAAGCCTCATCTCGATATGCACTACATGTTTCTACATAAATACTTTCGACAATATCAGGAAGGTATTTTGTAGAAATATTACCTTTTTGTTGTTTAGGAAAGATATCTACACCAATAGGGATCTCCCATTCATTATGTTCAGTTAGATATGCCTCTTCATGATCATGAAAAGCTTTACGGAAAGACACATGATCACACCCCATACATTTCACAACAGAATGTTCTATCATACATCTATAGACATCAGGATCCTCATTGAATTGATGAACTCCCTCAATATTACGCCAAGTATCTTGTCCACATTCGGCACAATAATTTTTTACCTTTTCCTTTGCCATCAACTACTCTCAAATTTATTTTAAAGCCTAACGCCCGCATCAGCGGCCGTAAAAAGGGGCGGAAAATTTGCGTCTTTTTGCAAATTTTGTGACGCTTTTTACGGTCAGCTGGATGCGATTGTTATGTTTTTATATCTATCTTTAATTTTTTACCACCAGAAATTTCAAACCCATTTTTCTGATAAAAGTTTAAAGTTCTTTCAAATTCTGGTAGTGGCGGAGTTGTAACTTCGATTCTTTTCCAATCTCTTTTATCAGCAAATTCTACTGCTTTTTCCAATAATAGTTGACCAACATTTTTTGAGCGAAATTCAGGACGAACATATAACTCTGGAACTGTTCCATACTCCCCCTCAGAATATAGAGCATAGCTCTCATACATTGATACAAAGCCTACATTTTTTCTTGAAATTTGTTCTTTTGCTAAAAACACCCAATATTTTTTTCTTTCAATTAATGATTTAGCTCTTTTTTCAGTTTCGACCTGGTTGTAATTAAACGCTTGAATATTTATTTTTTGCATAATTTCATTTAACAGCTCACCAACCATAACTGATAAATCATAATAGTCTTCTGTTTTTATAAAATTTATTTCTATTTCATTCATTAGCTTTTAATATTTCTATAAACCATTTAGGATGCATGTTTTGAAAATCAGTTCTTTTATTTTCTTTCAAATATGCAGCTGAATCTAGCACAAAAGCCTCTTCTTCTTTGCGCTTAAACACAACCCAATGCCAAAATGGATAACCATTTTCTTCATGATACTTGATGGATAATAAAGCAATGTTAGGTAGTGCTTCCCATGAGCTAAACGAAATTTCATTACTTGAAGCCTGAACAGCATATTCTTTAAGTAATTTACGAACATATTGGGTATCTGAATATAGTGTATCGTCATCAGCGAATATGCCCATTTTATTAGCTTTAACTTTTACCTCTGAATATGGTCGCTCAATAATGTTTGCTACTGATGCAATGCCACAGCCTGTAGCTTCTTCTTGAATAATGACCGTCATAATTTAACCATTGCTCTTACATAACGACCACTTCAGCCGCCGTAAAAAGAGGCGCGGCTTTTTGCGAATAGCAAAAACCGTGACGCTTTAAGTGGTCAGCTGGATTTTTTGGTTATGTTTTGTGTTTGCTACTTTATGAACTTCTGCCAATAAACTTTCATAAGGTATATTTAAGTTTTTATGTAAACACTTAATCATTTTTAAGCTTAAAGGGCGTTTACGATTAAGGATTTCTGACACTCTTCCGCTGCTTC
>WTAG01000395.1 GCA_013139755.1 Methylomarinum sp.
TCGCTTCCCTATGATCACACTCATAGGGAAACACAAATTTAAAACACCTAACCGTTACTCTTTAGATTAGTGCAGTCCCATGTCCAAAAAATATAAGCTTACTCCCTCATCCATTGTTATCTATTCATTATGCTTGATACTACTTTGCAGTTGTCAAAGTACAGCAAATATTAGTGAACCGCACAATTTCAACTATGAAATACCCAGTGCCACTGTAGCGGTCAATTTTGCGCCTAACGGACGATTATGGCGTCTCATTCCAGGCAAACAAGCCATTTACCTTGATTATTCTAATGACTATGGAAAATCATACAGTTCACCCGTCAGAATTAACAAAATAGATCAGAAAATCAGTAGTTGGGCAGAAAATCCACCTGCAATTGAAATCAGTCACTCTGGACGAATCAATGTGCTTTATTATGCTGATGATCAACAACAATCAACCAGTTATTTCAGTTATTCTGACGATGATGGCAAAACATTCAGCACCCCCACTTTAATCAGTGATCATGCTAAATCCGCCATGCATTATATGGACAAAATGCTCATTGATAAAAATGATCAGGTCTATTTATTTTGGCATGACACACGTCATGAATCGCATGATAAAGAACTGGGTGAAGGTGTACTATCCCTTTACTACAGCGTAAATAAACCCTCTGATCATTCACAATTCAGCAACCAGTTCATCAGTAGTGGTATTTGCTCATGCTGCCGAACAGCAACAACATTTTCAGCATATGGAAATCCCGTTATTCTTGCTCGCATGGTTTATGAACATGGTATTCGTGATCACGCACTGATATACATGAACAAAGATGGTTCATGGCAAAAACCTCAGCGAGTGACTCATGACAACTGGAATATTGAAGCCTGCCCAGAACACGGACCGGCATTAACCATAGATGATAAAAATCGAACGCATCTAACCTGGTTTACTTTAGGTGATACCCGCCGTGGTATTTTTTATGCTCAAACAGATGATAATGGAAAAACCCTATCAGCACCCATCGCACTAGGAAACATCGATCATTTACCTAGCCACCCTGATGTTATCTCATTAAAACAGCGCGTTGTAATTGTATGGAAAGAGTTTGATGGTGAACAAACTTCTCTACACACTAAAGTATCCCTTGATAGAGGTAAATCATGGATAAATAAAACAACAGGCTTAATATCTAAATCGAAAAACAGCCACCCAAAACTTATTACAAATAATAGCGATATTTTCTTGTCCTGGTTCTCTAAGGATAACGGCCACAAGTTTATAAAGTTATAACTTTATAACGCTATTTCCTTCTATTTTTCAAAAAAATCAGTTCCACATGGTCTACCACAATCGTCGCGGTAGACCAATAATCCTATCTACTTAATAAACTATTTGAGAAAAGTAAAAAACAAATATCCTTATTTTTAACCTAAATTTTGCGGGTGAGAAATTCCTAAATAGTTTTTTTGATTCTCGTATCAGATGATAGGTTTATCATTTTGACAATAGCAAAAATAACTACAGCATATATTAATGTAGCCGTTAAATAAGGCGGATAATATTGCATGACTCTTGTACTGTATTCAACCCAGTTTAAATCAGGAAATTTACCAGACAATAGATAAAAACTGCCATTTGAAATAACGAAAGCAACTGTTGTTGCAAGAAACAATATGCTAAATTGCGCCATCAACTCTGTACTGTTCAATGTTTTAAATCTTGCACAATACTGACCAGCAATCCACATACTTGCATAGGTTGGGATTAAAAAACCATAGGCCTGAGAAATGCAATAGTCGCTGACATTAAACTGGGTAATCGCAAGATAATCAATTAAGCCCGCTTCTACTAATAATAAGCAAAAAAACTTCCATCCCCCTGCCCATAAACCTGCTAAAAAGAAAACCGCTAACGATGCATCAGGTAAGGAAATAGAGCCTCCAAAATGATGGAATCGAGTTGCCAACATTAAACCTATTAAAGCCAGTGGAGTTCTTATTTTTTTTAATGAAATATTCATATTTTATCTCTATTATTTAAATTATTTTGATACTAAAATGTGAAGCAAAGCTAAATCAATCGTCAACAAACAATAACCCAGATTATCTCTCCTCACCCAACCCTCTCGGCAATAGCTCCTCGACAACTGCTCCTGCGTTGTTCTACTACACGCCTTCCTTGGCGTTATGCATTGCTCGACTTACCTACATCCATCAAGAGATGGATTATTTGTTACTGAAAAATCAATACTTATAATTTACTGAAACAAAAAAGTTTCTATCGGCCGTATTAAACCCTCTATTGGATTGATACTGGTCGTTCAACAAATTATTAAGCTTCCCCTTAACCGTCCAGTTATTATTTACTTGATAAGCAGCTCGCATGTCCCAAACGACAGAACCATGTAATTTTGTCGATCCGTCTAATCGATCACCGGCCACTACTAGAGATGAACCTAAATTTAGACGATCAAAAAATTCTCTGGAAATATCGACGCCTAAATGCAATTGAGCGCGGTCAGATAAGCGTTCATTAGTCACACGGTCTTTTGGACTTAAAACATCCCCATTCAAAGCAATATTCCAGGTATAAATTTGAGTTGATATTTCCCCTTCAATACCATCAATCTGAGCTTTGTTAACATTTTGAGGATGCCAAATACCTTTATTATCAGGCGCCCAGGCTATCAGATTATCAATATTAGTATGGTAAGCTCTCAACATCCATTGCCCCCAATCATGTCGTCCCTCTAGCCCTACTTCGAATGAGGTTGATTCTTCAGGTTTTAAATTAGGGTTACCTGAATTCGGCCAATACAAATCATTAAACGTAGGTGCTTTATAGCCACTACTAAAATTAGCCACAAAATCTATATCACTAACACCCAAACCTATTCTGAAACCAGAATTCCCTGTCAAATGGGAACCGAACTGCTCATCTTCAT
>WTAG01000295.1 GCA_013139755.1 Methylomarinum sp.
CAAAGCGTACCGGTAAAATCTGGCGAGTGACCAGCTTAGCCTTATCCTGTTTAGTAACCAGCAACAGCTGCTGGGTCATAAATAGGGTGCCGACCGGAATAATCATGCGTCCGCCAACTTTCAGCTGTTTAATTAATGGTGGCGGAATGTGGCTGCCCGCTGCGGTGACGATGATGGCATCAAACGGCGCATGCTGTTCCCAGCCATAGTAGCCGTCGCCAACCTTCACTGTCACATTGTCATAGCCTAAACGTTTTAGTCTTTTTTCTGCTGCCAGTCCTAAAGGCTCAACAATCTCAATGCTATAAACCTGCTTCACCAATCCAGAAAGAATTGCGGCCTGATAACCTGAACCGGTACCCAGTTCTAATACTTGACTATCCGGTTGTAATTCCAGCAGATCAGTCATTATCGCAACAATATAAGGTTGTGAAATTGTCTGTCCGTAGCCAATAGATAGAGGTCTGTTTTCATAGGCAAAATTCATTTCATTATCAGGCACAAATTCATGTCTCGGAACCGTTGCCATCATCTGCATTACTTTTTCATCCAGATTTTCTTTGTCCAGATAAAAACGGGTGGATCTGACATCGTTTTCAATCAGTCTGACCATATTTTGTCTTGCCATTGCATAATCCTCCTCAGCCTGTGCTGTAAAGTTCAGACAGAACATTATTGTTGTCAACAATAAGCTATTTTTTAGGTTAATTTGCCAGTACATAATGCACCTCTTTTTAGAATAACTAGATTAAGCTATTTCATGTTACTCCGAATCGTTCAACTTTACATAAAACCCCTGATATAAACATGGTTTAATGTGATTTTTCCCCCGCCGTCAAAATGCATCAATTTGAGACTGGTAAAACTTGATTGTTAACCGTTATGTTGAAATGTCGATTAAAGGTGTTGACGGGAGGTTTTGTGTTACCTGTCAGGGGGTTGGTGCGTCATATTTGTGTGGCATTTGAGATAAGGGGTTTAAGTTGTAAGCAAGGACCATATTTACCTGCATTTAATAATAAAACGTCTTGTTGAAAACTTTTATTAACCATATAAATTTCCTAACTTATCTGTTTTAGCAGCCATAATGAAATCATTAACGTGTAAGCCTTTAATTTTATGCGACCACCAGAAAACAGTGACTTTTCCCCATTCTGTCAAAATGGCTGGGTGATGGTTTTCATCATCCGCAAGCGTAGCCACTTTTTGGGTAAATGCGACAGCGTCCGAAAAACTGTTAAATAGAAAAAATCGTTTTAACTGTTTAACTTGATCCACCGTAACAATTTCCCAATTTGGTAATTGCAGCATAAATTCATTAATTTCTTCTTCTGTCGCTAGAGGTGCTCCCATCCTACAAGCAACACAAGTTTTACTGGTCAATTGATTCATCAAACTCTCCTGTTTATTTGCAAAAGTGTAATTCCATTGTAATTTTCCCATTTTGACAGCCTTCATTACGACATGTTCAATTTCACGTTGAGAAGTGACATCCACTTGCTTAAGAAATTTTCTGATTTTCATATTTGATTGATCTGAATTCATTTTAAAAGGTTTGTCATAAAGCTTTAGATTAAAAGTTTAAAGAGCAAAATGACTCGGACCAGGTTGGCCTTGCTTAATATTTAAGCTATTGAAAATAATAAAAAGGCAGGTTCGATGATGAACTGACCTTGTTCTTTCGTTATTTTAATCGGCAGTTATAGGGTAAAGGGGTAGCAGCTGTTTTATCTTTATGTGATAAGATATTTTTCTTGTAGGCGTTTAATACTCTGGGCTTAAGCTTCAGCAGCAAGTTTTATTGTTCAGCTTGAACGCTGACGATTTTAAACAATTACAATGTCTGGAGCTTTGAAAAGAAGTTCTCCTCATCTGTTTTTAATTACCCTTTTCTCAGGCTAAGGTTTTTTTATACATGTTCAGCAAACAAGTCGCCTTAATTATTGATCAAGACAAGATGAGTGCCCAAACTATTATGCGGATTCTTAGGGATGATTTGGGCTTTAAGAAAGTAATTTTGCTATTAATGGTAAGAGTGCACTAGATGAATTAAGAGCGCGCGAGATAAATTGGGTAATCGGTGAATGGGATGTACCAGGAATAACCGGTGCAAAATTGTTAAAAGAATTGCGTGGTAACCCTAAAACTGCGGAGGTTCCATTTTTAATGTTACCCGGAAGTGTTGGTCGTGATGCCTTGTCGGAAGCAATATCTTTAGGCGTAACGGATTTTATTGCTAAGCCATTTACACCTGCAATTATCAGTAGCAAAATTAAACGCCTGAGCAGAATCAGGGAAAAACGTATTGCACCACGGGTATACCCAATTGATGATTTTGTGGTTGAGGTGGGTCTGGATAATGACGTTTGTATGGAAGGCGTTATTATTAATATTAGTGCAACTGGAGTTTTGATTAGCGCACCTCGTTTAGTGCGCGGAAGCATAAATATTTTTGACAATTTAAAATTAAAAATTAGAGTCAGTGATGAGATCACCATTTTAGCTATTTCATCTTTGGTGAGAATGGAATGTGATTATGAGGCGAAATATGAAATGGGAACTCGTATTTTATGTGCTTTTGATTTTAAAGATATTAATGATGAAAACCGTGTATTGCTAAATAATTATATTAACGAACAACGTGGTATAGCATTAAAGCATGTGAAATAAATAGGTTCTTTTGTTATTGAAAGGTGATAAGTCTAAAGCTATAAAAGCGGAAGGTTAGAGAGATCAAATGCGCCTTAGAGAGCTCAGAAATCAGCCCTTTATTTCAGTAACAATAATATCAATGCCATTTTGTTTTAAGCGTTTTTTTATCACAGAAACGCTGGATGAGTTTGAATAAGGCCCTAATTTAACTCGGTTCCAAATAACATTGCCTACTTTGGCTTTTTCAACTCTTGATTCAATTCCCATTAAAGCTAAGCGCGCTCTTAACTTATCAGCTTCAGGAAATTGTCTAAAAGACCCTGCTTGCATCAGGTACTTGCTTGATTTTTTCCCTTTACCAAATTGTTCTTCACGGCTGCGAGTGTCTATTTCATAGTCTGGAACCACAATTTCTGTTTCAGGTAAAATAGTGTAAAAATCAAAATGAGGCTCTTCCGGTTTTTTATTTTTCTGTTTGGGTGTTGTCTTGGCTTTTTTTGCTGTCTTTTTGGTGGTTGAAATTGTTTTGGTTTGTTGCGCGCTTTCTTCTTCTGGTGCTGAGCTTTGTAAAAAGACTAAGAAGCCTATAAAGAGAGCAATCAAGAAAATAACTAAGCCCCATTTCCACCAAGCAACAGTGGCCTGGATTTGTTTGGCTGGTTTTTTCCGTTGATTTGCTCTGTCTTTATAGTCTCTAGCCATTACATCGACTCTGGTGTGTTGATGTTAAGCAGGGATAAGCCATTTGCTAGTACTTGTTTACTTGCGCAAATGAGGTTTAACCGAGCATTTCGTAGCGCGACATCATCAATTAAGAATTGATGGGCGTTGTAATAAGCGTGGAAATTATTGGCTAATTCACGAAGATATTGGATTAATTGGTGAGGCTCATGTTGTAATGCGGCTCGTTCAAGGATTTCTGGGTACTTGGATAGTGTGGTTATTAGCGTTGATTCATGTGTTTCGGTCAGTTTATCAAGGTGTTCCATGCCTAAATGAAGATCTCTTTGTAAACCTTTTTCATCCAGTTGGCGTAACACGCTGCAAACGCGCGCATGTGCGTACTGCACATAAAACACAGGGTTTTCATTAGTTTTTGATGTGGCCAGTTTTAAATCAAAATCCATATGTTGATCGGACTTGCGCATCACATAAAAGAAACGAGCAGCATCTTTACCGACTTCACTACGTAATTGACGTAAAGTGACAAATTCACCTGAACGAGTGGACATTGGCAGTTTTTCTGCGCCTCGATAGAGTATAGCAAATTGCACCAGAAGTACTTTTAGTTTAGATTCATCTGCACCTAAGGCTTGCATTGCTGCTCTAACACGAGGGATATACCCATGGTGATCAGATCCCCAGATATTAATGATTTGCTCAAAACCACGGTCTAGCTTATTCATGTGATAAGCAATGTCAGAGGCAAAGTAGGTTGATTGTCCGTTGTCCCTTACCACTACACGGTCTTTATCATCCCCTAAGCGGCTGGATGCAAACCAGGTTGCGCCATCTTTTATATAAAGATGGCCGGAATCATCCAAACGTTTTAGAGCTTCTTTGATTGAACCGTCTTCCATTAGCGCGCGTTCTGAAAACCATTCTTGGTAGTTGACACCAAATTCTTCAAGGTCTTCTTTGATATCGTCAATAATAACGCTTAAGCCTGCCTGGAATAAATCACGGTAGAGTGAAGGGCCGAGCAATGTTTTTGCTCTATCGATTAAAGCGTCAATGTGTTTTTCTTTGTCGCCACCCTGTGGTTCATCAGCAGGAATATCTTCTAGTACCAGTTCAGCTGGTCTTCTGTATTCATTGCCAGTGTCTTTGTGTAATGTAAAGGCAATATCTCTAATGTATTCACCGCGATAACCATTGCTTGGAAATGGGAGGACTTCACCGCACTCTTCTAAGTAACGTAACCAGATGCTGGTTGCTAGAATATCCATTTGGCGGCCGGCATCGTTGACGTAATATTCTTTTGATACCTCAAAACCAACAGCTTGTAATAAATCAGCAACGGCTGAGCCATAAGCAGCGCCACGGCCATGGCCTACGTGCAAAGGGCCTGTTGGATTAGCAGAAACAAATTCGACCTGAATTTTTTTGCCTGCGCCAATATCACTTAGGCCAAACTGACGGCCTGAGTCATGAATTTGTTTGATGATTTGAAATTGCGTGTCGGCATTAATAAAGAAATTAATAAAGCCTGGTCCTGCAATTTCTACTTTGCTTACTGCTGAGTCAGCAGGAAGGGCGGCAATCACTTTTTCGGCTAATTGTCGAGGATTGGTTTTAGCTGCTTTGGCTAATGTTAATGCCAAATTAGTGGCAAAATCCCCGTGACGAGTATCTCGTGCCCGCTCAATATTAATTTGAGGCGTTATGTCTTGGCCTATGATGCCTTCGGATTTAAGTGCCACAACAGACTGTTGAAGCAGAGTTTCCAGCTTTTGTTTCATTATTATGAAGTGTTTGATAGACAACAAACCCTATATTATCCCTTAAAAAGAGAAGTTTAGCTAAGGGATATGTCTTAATCAATATATTCAAAGATCTTTACCACTTGTTTTACGCCGTTTTCTCGCCGTGCAACCTCAGTGGCAACATGGCCTTCATTGCTGTGGACTAGGCCGAGTAGGTAAACAATGCCATTCTCGGTAATCACTTTAACTCTGGTAGCATCAAAGCCAGGTAAGTTTTTAATGTTACTTAGTGCTACTTTAACTTTTGTTGTAATTAGAGTATCAAGAGAACGGCTGGCAAAGGAAGAGGGTGGTGCTACTTTTAATTCATTATGAACTAGTTTGACGTCAGGAATAATGCGAACAATGGATATGATTTTATTGCGCAATGCTTCGGTGGGTGCTTCACCAGTCACGAGAACTGTTCCGTTATAAGCGGTTACATTAAAATGACATTCAGCTCGTGTGTCGTCGCGTGAGTTTAATTCTATCCCCGCAGTAATTTCTATGCGTTCATCTATTACTAAGGCTTTGCTGGTGCGGCGATCATGTAATAAAGAGAGACCTGTTATTTCAGCGCTTCCCGTTGCTAAAGGGGCACAGCCAGATATTAAAAGCTGAATTGCAAGGGGGATGAGTAATCGTTTCATTGTTTTATCCGCCGAAAAGCTGTTGGTCTATTAGGTCACACAGACAGTGGGTGATGAGTAAATGGACTTCTTGGATGCGAGCTGTTGATTCAGAGGGTACTCTAATTTCAATATCAGATTCTTTTAGAATAGAGGCTACCGAACCACCATCCTTGCCCGTTAGAGCGATGACGTTAATATCTTTGTCGTGAGCTGCTTTTATAGCGCTTACAATATTTGTTGAGTTGCCACTGGTGGTGTAAACCAGAAGGATGTCACCTTGCTGCCCTAAGGCGCGTATTTGCTTAGCGTAAACCTCATCAAAATGGTAGTCGTTTGCTATTGATGTTAGGGTTAAAGTGTCGGTTGTTAAAGCAATGGCGGGCAGTGCTGGGCGTTCACGCTCAAAGCGATTAAGCATTTCTGAAGAAAAGTGTTGGGCATCGCCGGCTGAGCCCC
This sequence comes from Methylomarinum sp., assembly GCA_013139755.1. The sequence continues at coordinate 6,206 of WTAG01000295.1, forward strand.
CATTACCGCAAGTAAGTATTTTTTTGTCGTTAATTAATGATTCAACAATTTTCTGCGAGGCAAATTCAATTAGTTCACATAAGCTAGACATAGACTCTTGCTTGGTTTGTATGCTGTCAGTGAAATGATTGATTATTCTATCTTGTAGGCTCATGAGGGCAGTGTGTTTAAGTTTGAAATGCATTTTTTATCCAGTTGATGTCAGTGTCGCTAGACATGCCGATGACATCAAAGCGGATAAGGCTTTTAATTTTGTTAGTCAGTAAATAGTGCTGTGTTGTTGCTATTATACGGGATTGCTTTTTTGCAGTGATGCTTTCTAATGCACCACCATAATGGTTTGATTTTCGGAATCTGACTTCAACGATAACAAGTATTTTTTGATCTTGCATGATGAGATCAATTTCACCATATTTACAGCGAAAATTTTTATCAATTAATTGTAGGCCTTGTTTTTCTAAATAGTTACAAGCCAGTTGTTCCGATCTATCGCCACAAATTAAATGTAATGGGCGAAGTTTGTTAAACATTACTGAACTAAGTCATCCGAGAAAATAATATTGTCATCTTCTGTTGTGCTCTCTTCCTCAAAGTCAAAATGTTGTTGTAATACAGGTTTTCCATCAACAAATTGAGCGCAGACCAGTTGTCTAGTGATTCTATTGTTTAAGTTTAGTGAAAGTGTGCCTGTTGCACCTGCGTAAGGTGTGTTATCTAAGTCTTTAAGATGAGGCAGTATATTAAAAGAGTCTATGCCCAGAGCAAGAAGTCTTATGTACTTGTTTGGGAGTCGTTGCCATGAGCTACGTAGCGATTCTTGGCTGAGATCTCCTGGGTAGGTTTCTGGAAATAGCCATGGAATATCGCAAAAAATAATATTGTTAAGGTCTATGTCTAGCGCAGGATTGATATGGCCACTATAGATTTGAGAAGTGGCATATATGGGGAGCTTTGTGGCGCGATAAAAGCGTAATTGAGGGTGAATTGAACGCGCGTTATGTGTTGAGGATGATAAGAAAATAGCATCCACATCCTGGCGTCGACGATCTGTATATTCGATGTTCCTTGCCAAAAGACTCTTCAGTTGGCGGTAGCGGTATTTGCTTTCGCCAAGATTGAGTAGATCTTTAATAGGCGTGGAAAAATCACTTTCTTTAGTGTTGTATGTTTGCGCTTCCAGAAGCGTAGAGCCAGATTCTTGTAAGTATTCAGCTAAATAATTAGCAATGCGATGCCCTTGATTGGATTCTGGAGTCAGCAATAGTGCTTTTGCATGATTGTTTTCAGTTGCATTACTTATAAGTTGCTTTATTTCATCTATAGGGCTGAGTCCAAATTGAAATAAATTGTCTTTGGCTATGTTTTCAATATGGTTTAAGGCAAGAACGGGGACTGTTAGATCTGTGCTTAAAATAAGTGTTTGGATATTCTCTTTATTAAGCGGACCGATAATTAATTCAGCACCCTCTGAAATCGCTTGATGATACAAATTAACAGGGTTATCAATTGATGTATCATAAAATCGAATAGACGGTTTGAAGCTGGACTGGTCATGGTTATATGCCTCAAGAAAGCCCTTTTTTATAACCTCAGCTGCTTGGGCAAAGCGACCTGACCCTGGCAGTAAGAAGGCAATGGTAGACGGTAGTTTATAGTTGTTCTGAGAGCCTTCAGAATAACTTTGCAGAAATTTGGTATCAGCAGGGTGTTGCGGAAATGCGAGATGCCATTCATGTAGTTTGGATTGAAACTGTTCTTGGTTTTGCTCAGCGTTTTTTGACTTTAAAATAATAGTTAAGGCCATCCAGCCCCCTAAAACATCAGGCGCAGAAGGTTGTTCGAGAATCAGTGTTTGTGAAGCCAGCAAGCTTAATGTATTTAAAATAACATGCTTATTGTCATCGCGTACTTCTGGATCTTTTAGTAGCGGGTCAAGTTGAATGCGCGCTTGAGCGCTTTGTAATTGGTTGCCAGTGAGTGAATGGGCAAAGGCTAATGATTGATAAAAAATAATCTTGTCAGCTGATGATAGATTGTAGGTATTTGTTTGGCTGAGTTTGTCGAGTGCTTGTTCGGCATCTCCGCGACTGAGGCTGATTTGTGCATAGAGTAAATTTAACTTCGCCTGTTGCTCAATAGATAATAAATTGCTATCGATTGAATCGGCGTGGGACTGTGCGCTAAGACTGTCGCCAGATTGAATAAAGGCTTCGGCAGCCAACAGGCTGAATGGAATCCGGTGAGCTGGTTTGGATTCTGCTAGTGTTTGATACAGGTTGGCGGCTTTTTTATGATCCCCTTTTTGCACAAAAGAGTCGGCTTTAATCGCGTCATTTAAATATAAATGACGTTGGGCAGGGTCTGTTGCACAAGCAGTCAGCAAAAGTAAGCAGAATGAGTGTAGAATTATATAACGGCGGTTCATAAATGGACTAGCCTTTTTGATTAGCATTAAATGAGAGAACTGATTATCAAATGTGCGGTAAATTATACGTTGTTGCAACACCTATAGGTAATTTAGCAGATTTTAGCTATAGAGCCGTTGAAATTTTAAAAAAGGTTGATTTAATCGCCGCAGAAGACACACGTCATGTCAAAATGTTATTGCAGCATTATGCTATAAATAACAAGCTTGTATCCTTACATCAGCATAATGAAGAAAAAGTCGCGCCTGACTTTATTGATAAGATGAAAGCAGGGATAAGTATAGCTTTGGTGTCAGATGCCGGAACGCCGTTGCTAAGTGATCCGGGTATGCCTTTGGTTAAATTGGCTAAACAAGAAGGCATAGAAGTATCGCCAATTCCAGGTGCGTGCGCATTAATTGCTGCTTTATCGGTATCGGGCTTACCGGTTACTCGATTTACATTCGAAGGATTTTTGCCCAGAACTTCTTCAGCCAGAAAAACATTTTTTACAACTAAGAAAAATGAAACCGCAACCTGGGTTTTTTATGAATCAAGCCACCGGATTTTAGCTTCCTTACAAGATCTGGCGGAAGTGTTACCTAAAGACAGGCGGGTGGTGGTTGCAAGGGAATTGACCAAGCTATTTGAAACGGTTGTTAATGATTCGCTAGAAAAGGTGCTGGAACAAGTAGAAAGTGACCCTAATATGCAAAAAGGCGAGTTTGTGATACTTGTTGATGGCGCGGTAATCGAAAAAAGAGCTGATACTCTAACTGAAGAACAAGAGCGTGTTTTATCGGTTTTATTAAAGCAGTGCTCCATTAAAACAGCTGTTGCAATGGCGGTTGAGATAACAGGCGCAAGGAAGAAAATACTATACCAAAGGGCATTGGATTTAGAAAAACAGGATGTTTAGGAGCGTACACAAAATGATTTTGCTTATTGCTCCATGAGCGGCTAATCAAAATTCATGGCAATTTGAAATAAAGCGGTCTGACGATTGCCTTGAATGACGGTGTCATCATATATTGAGCTGCTGACGTAGCGTTTATCCAATAAGTTTTCAACTTTAAAGCGTAAGCTCAGGTTATTTAATTGGTATTGAGTTACTAAATCAGCTCTTATATAACCGGGTATTTTAAAACTGTTGGCATCGTCTCCGAAACGTTTGTCTACAAATAATAATCCTCCTCCAATTTTAAATTTCCCGGGCATATTGTTTAGAGGAAGTTGATAGTGTCCCCATAGGCTGCCGCTGTGTTTTGGCGTGCTACGAAATTGATTGCCTTGTCTAAATGCATGTTGAGTAAATTCGCTCTCTATCCAGCTGTAATTTGCAATTACTTGTAATTTGTCAGTAATCTTTCCATAAATATCCAGTTCAAAGCCGTGACTACGAATTTCACCGTTAGCAATTGAAAAATCAGGGTCTATAGGGTCCCTGCTTAGGAGGTTACTTTGGGTTAATTGATACAGTGCAGTACTGATATTTAAATGTTGTCTAAACCACTGTGATTTAATTCCAAACTCGTACATCTCTCCTTGTTTGGCAGGTAAGAAATTAAGCTTTCTATCTGTACCTGAGTTGGGTTGAAATGATTGACTGTAACCAAAATAACTGGCTATATTTTCGGTGGGAGTAAATGACAAACCGGCATTAAAAGTGATTGCATCCTGGTCTGTTAAAGAGACCTTTACATCATTTTGTAGGCCATTGTTATTAAATAGGCTGTAGCGTATTCCGCCCATGGCATGCCAAAAAGCGCTTATATCAATTTTATCATTTAAATAAAAACCATATTCCAGCTGTTTTGTGTCTCTATCCAGCTGAGTTGTAGTAGGGATTGCATGATTGAAAACCGGATTATAGACATCCAGTGTATAGCCTCCTATACGACGATCACTGTTTAATCGGGCATCAGAGGCATTGCGTTCTACACCACTGACCAGATTATGCTGGCTGTCTAATAAATCAAATTGGCCTCGAATTTCAGCGCGTAAATTATATTGATCATAGTGATCATGAATATCCCGGTAATAACCACTCAGTGTTGTGGGCGTTTCAAAGCTAAAAAAACCAAACAGTAAATCTTCTCGTTCAACATGAAAGTAATGACTAGCAAAATGTAAGGACCAGTTGTCTGTTAAATGTTGTTTGAGCGCGGTACTAAAACGCCAGTAATGTCTGTCGGAATGCGTACGGGGATCAACATAAGACTTATCATATACCACATGATTCTCCGTGTAGACATTATCAAATCGATAAGGCTGATTTTGGTAACTGTACTCCAGTTCAACATCCATAGAGCTGCCAGGGGCATATAGCCAGGTTAAAGAGGGGGCAACGGTTGCTCGGTCATGGGTAATATTTTCACGAAAGTCATCCGCTAATTGCCCGGTGGCAATGATACGATACAGGATGGTTTTATCTTCATTCAATGGTCCGCTGCTATCTATGACTGCTCGATTGAAATGATAACTGCCTGTTTCATAGCTTAGTGAGTGTTTAAACTGCTTTAATGGTTTTTTACTAATGTAATTGACTGTGCCGCCTGGCGAGCCGGAACCATACAGCACGGAAGAGTGGCCTTTTAAAATATCAATTCGCTCAATTAATGCCATATCTCTTACTTGAAAGCGTTGATTATCTAATACACCATTAAGATAAGCACTGCCTCCGGTTGTAAAGCCTCGTATTCTGAGGTCTGTGTTGAAACCTGAATCAGCAGAGCTTTGTTCTACACCACTGACAAAGAAAGCGGTATCTTCCAGTCGTAAAGCCATTGAATCTTTTAGTAGTGATTGATTGATGGTACTGACAGAAAATGGCGTTGTTAGTGATGTTGTTTCTGATCGAGTTGCTGTATTGCTTGATGAACTGTAATAATCTGAATGCTTACTACGGGTAATTAGAAGGGTGTCCAAAGAATGAGGGGCTTCTGTTGCATAGATAGGGGTGCTTATGATGGATGTTAGGATGGCTACGAATAGAATCATGGGTGGGACTTGTGAGTTATAGGTGGTTTTAGAAAGGGCTAGTTTAAATGGATAAGACTCGTACCATGCATGATAAGCCTTCAGTTTCAGGAAAGCATATTTCCCCATTTTCATCAGTCATTTTCCAATAAGAAATTATTGAGCAAGGATAAGATGGCGCAGTAAATTCGACACTTAAAATAGCTGAATCTCCTGCAAGCGTGTCGGGAATGGAAATAACATGCTGGCTAGGTGTTAGTGTGCGCCTGGATGCAGGTTTGGCTATATGATCTGGAACGGCTGGATAGTCAAGTTTTTGATCCATACATACGATTTTTCTATTTATCCAGTTGATATGTCCGATATTCTGGATCTCCCATATTTTAGTAAAGACCTGATCGGTCATTACGGTGGTATTGTCAGGAATCGTAACATCTTGAACAAAGCCACTGGCATCAAATTGGTATTTTGCTGAGAAAGTAGACCATTTTGGGAGGTCTAGTTGATGAAGTAAGTGTCGAAATAAAACTAAAGGATGAACTTGTAAGGCCTGAGCTAAGGCGATAAGGGTAGAAATTTTTGCTTGTCCTGTTGTTCCATCTAGCAGGCTGTATAAGGCTTGTCTGGAAATGCCTGTTCTACGGGCGAGTTCGGATATATTAAGGCCAAGTGAAGTCGTGCGATGTTTTACATATTCGGAAAATTCGTAGCTAGACATTCAGGTCCTTCCTTGATGAATTTTTTGTAAGCAATCCTTGTTTTGTATGTTTTTCCTTTTTTTTGTGGCTGTATTATGTGAAATGTTAGGTTTTTTTGTACAGGAAAATAAAGGAAATGAGAGGTGTATCACAAAAACATATAGAACAATTTGCTGTATCAATGGCGCTCTATATGTTTTTTGTTAGCAAGCGTCAGAATATTTAATCTGAATTTGGTTGATAACAGGTGATTTTTCTCCAGCTTGATAAAGCCAATAAACATACTTTTCATTAAATCCCCCGGTTACTTTTATAACGAAATATGATTTCTAAATGTTTGATTTTAATTTGTTTATTCCCAATGACCAGATTACTTTTGAATGTGTCAATTAAACTTTACAGTTTGGCTGTTAAGATTGCCTTGGACGTTAGGGTGTTTGTTTTAGGGTGGTCTGAAAGACATATTTAATATCGGAATGGCTTTGGGCTTTAGTTTTTGTATCGATTAGTATCTGAATGATGGACTCGTCTCAAATGTGAGGCTCTTTAAAGATTGTTTTAAAGAAAATTGTTATCGATCAAATTAATGTTGTTTGAAAAAGTATTGTGGCGACAACTACCTTGAAAAACGCCGGTTTGAAGCGGTGTAGTACGTAGAATCGTATGGGGAAAAAGATATGACGCAGAAGAGTGAGGGGCTGTGTGATTTGTGTTTGTCTTTTATTGACACACATCTTGGGTTAATAGGGGTGATTGAAGGGAAGTGGAATCTAACGGTTTTTATTTTATTGTTAATGGCTGTAATAATTATTGTTACTTTGTTAGGTCTTTTTCTTGATCGCAGTCGGCAGTTATCTTTGGCTACAAAAAGCATAGAAC
>WTAG01000653.1 GCA_013139755.1 Methylomarinum sp.
GTTAAATTTTTAGGTGAACAATACTCTCCACATTGCAGTTTTATCAATGTCTTTTTTTTAGGAACTGGACGTGATGTCATTGCAATATCGGGGGCATATTTATGGTATTTATTTGTAGGATCATACAACTCTTTCTCTCCTGCCTGATTAAGAATATAAGGTGTAATTAACAACACCATTTCAGAGCGACTATCATTATCAATGGTTGAGCGAAATAAATGCCCTAAAATTGGTATATCTGCAAATAGAGGGACTTTGGTACGGTTTCGGGAAAAACTATCTCTGATTAATCCACCCACAGCCACGGTATAACCATGCTTGGCAAAAATCTCACCCTCCAGTTTTGCTGTAGTTATTGAATCAACAGGAAGACTGACTACCCCCCCGTCTCCATCAGAAATAGGGATCAGTACCGCCCCTTTACTTAAGGTTGAATTCTCTTGTTTTAAAATGATATGGATCGTACCATCACTGTTAATATGCGGCGTTACTTCCAGAGTAGTCCCTATCTCTTCTATTTCTGTTTCTGGGGTTGTAATGGTTCTTGTATTATTCAAAGTATCAATAGTATCTATTGAATAGCCCCTCACCATCACCCGCTCTTCCCCCACAAACAAAGTGGCAGGCCGATGATTTGAGGCAACAATCATCGGATTAGAAACCACTGTCACTCGATTGTTTTTTTCTAACAGCTCAAGATTTGCTTTAATACTTTTACTTAAGTACTCATACATGAGAGAGCCACCGCCAGTAAATGCAGCACTGCCAATAGTAATTGGATTTAAACTATCACCAGTGGCCGAACCCGCCGTAAGTTCGACTTTGAATAATGAAGAAAAATCCTCACCCACTTTAATATCAACAATCTTCATTTCCAGCATCACTTGAGTCTGGGGCTTGTCCAAATTTTTCACCAACTCAGCAATTGATTTAAGCACTGATTGATTACTGGTTTTAACAATCAGTAAATTATGTTCAGTATTAACGGTGACATGAATGATTTTTTTAGCGCATGAAATATTTTCCAAGTTTTTAATAGAAACCTGGCTTCCTTTTTTAGTTAAAGATTCAAATTGATCCACCGTTAAATCATCAGGAAGTTCATCAGATTGCATTAAATCCCCACCAGAAGAACGCCCACCATTCCTTCCTCCTGAATTACGCCCCCCGCTATTTCGACTACTTCGACTGTTGCCCCCTCTATTACTAGAATTATTACTTCCCCCTTGTTGATTACCACCCGACTGAACATTCTCTCCAAAAGAAACTTCAACTCTATCACCATATAAATCCTCAATAGCCGAAGCAATAGCGGTCACATTCGGTGTATGTAATTGAAACACCTTAATCGTATCATCTTGACCGACCACCAAATTTTTAGCATATTCTTCCGTAGTCATTAATTGAAACATACCATTTCGCCCAGGGTCTCGGCGATACCATAAATTACTAATCCGACAAATCGCTTTAATGGCTTGCTCTAAATTAATATCTTTCAAGAAAAGGGTGATTTCTTTTTCACCTGCGTCTGGTGTGGCAATAATGTTAACTTCAGCATCTTCAGCTAGCACTCTGATAACATCAATCACACGCGAGCCTTTAAACTCTAACTCTGCAATTTCAAAAGGCTTAGCCTGAATTGAAGCGCACACAAACAGCAAATTAATAAACAATAAATATATAATTTTCATAGCATTATCTGACAATCACCAATTGACCTAAGGTACGTACTTCAATAAGCAGGCTTAAACGCTTTATTTTTTTTATTTTTATCACTTGTGATGGCTCAGCAAGGTTAAACCCTATTTCATCCCCCTCTCTAACCATATAGATCTCGTTATTTAATAAAATTACAGCCAAAGGTGATAAGTTACGCCGCTGGTGCATAACCCCTTTTAATTTAATTTTTGGCATCGTTAGTAATGAAGTCTTTACAGAGGAATAAGAAGATGTCATGTTGCCTTGCATTTTATTATTATGCTCAATTGCTAACGTTTGTAATAACAAAGAAGGGATGGCAAAAGGGTCTCTTATCCCATAAGGATAGGCAATACTATCAATAAAAGTAACAGGCTCATGAGATGAAAACATCTCAGGCTTAGCCTCGGTTTTGGGTTTTTCCTCTCCATTAATTCGCCGATCTAATGCGGTAAATCGACGAAACATTTCCTGCTGAATTTGTCTTTGTTTTTCAACAAAAGGATCTTCTGCCCAGACAGTGATAGATTGAGCAAGCAATAGGATAAAAAGGAGTCTCGATAAGCCATTTTTAATCATCATTACCGAGCCGAAACGGCAAAAACCGCTTTAAAGAAGCCAAAGTAAATAAACCCAACCAAACCACCAATCAAGAGTATTGAGACAGGCTCAACCATTGAGCCAATCGCTTTGGCTTTACTTTTAAGTTCATTTTCATAATACAAACCTGCTTTAAACATAATATCGACCAATCCACCTGAACGCTCCCCCACTAAGGTCATATGCTGAATTAATCGACTAATATGAGGCTGTTTAATACTGCGGCTTAATGGCTGACCCTGTAATACCTGTTCTGCCACTTTTAATATATCTCGGGCAATGGCCTGATTATTAATTAACCCAGCACTGATTTGAATGGTTTCCACCACGGGTAAACCACTTCTTAATAAGGAAGCGATACTCCAGCTATATTGCGACATAGCCCCCGTCACAATAACGCCACCCACTAAAGGAATTTTTAACAAACTATTATCAATCCAATATCGCCCTGTTTCATTACGAAAAAGCAGCACAAACAAGCTAATACTAACAACCACTATTATTATCAGTAGTAACCACTGCGTTAGGATAAAATCAGAAATATTAATCATACTCTGCATTTCTGAGGGAACTGAACGCCCCGTTTTATTAAAAAAAGCTACAAATTTAGGCACCACGCCTGTGACCAAAAAAAAGAACACCCCAACCGCCATCACCAAAGTAACAACGGGGTAAATAAGAGTATTAATCACCTGACTTTTTAATTCAGCTCGTCGCTCTAAATGGTCTGCAATACGTTCCAAGGTGATGGCAAGTTCACCACTGGCCTCAGCACTTAACACCATCTGAACCGCCATTTTAGTAAATATTTTTTCATGTTTAGATAATGCCTGAGAAAAAGAGAAGCCCGATTTGATATCATGATTAATCCCTTTCAACAGTGTTTTTATCCTGCCCTGCTGCATATTGGCGACCAAATCTAAAGATTCAGTTAAGGTAATACCCGAGGCAAGCAATAAAGCCAGTTGCCTGAAAATAAAAACTTTTTTAGCCACCCAAAAGGGTTGTAACTGTTGTAATTGCAAGCGAATATCATCATCAGCCAAAGCCTGCTCATCACTATCAACAACCGCTGAAATAGTCACAGGATATAAGCCTTGTTCACGCAATGCTAAAACCAGTAATTCCTGGTTCTCTGCCTGTTTTTGGCCTGAGGATTCTATGCCTTGGGCATTAATTGCTTGGTAATTAAAAATCATAGTTTTTGTTTAATTTATTTTTATTTTCCACTTCCATTTTCCAAACCGCTCCACTTTTGCAATACCTAGAACAGCTGTTCTTAAACCCTCTCCCCAGGCGGGGAGAGGGTTGGGTGAGGGGAATCAAACAATTCTCTTCTTCAAAATTCTTTATTCTTTATTCTTTATTCTTTATTCAAGGATAAAAGAATAAGGAATAGAGAACTGTATTTTCATTCCCCTCATCCCAACCCTCTCCCCGCCTGGGGCGAGGGCTTAAGAGCGCAAACTCCATATTTTGGTGTTTTATAAGACTTGGTACCTATGCGCCTATGGAGAGGGCTTAAGATCAAAAAACTAAACCCACAACCCCAACCGCTGCAATTCAGCCAAAGAAGTCATCCCCTGTAATAACTTATCCCGCCCATCTTCAGCCAAACTAATAAAACTACTGGCCTTTTCCTTTAACTTCACCTGACTCTGCTGGCTGGCTATCGCTTCTGACAACTGACTATCTACCCACAAAGTTTCAAATAAAGGCAGTCGCCCTGCATATCCAACCCCTTGGCAATGCGCACAGCCCTTTGGCGCAAAGATATTTTGCCCCTGATCACACTGTAAAATCGAAGCTTGCTCAACCGTTAAAGGCACTGCTGAATAACAAAATTGACACAATCGCCTAACTAATCGCTGGGCAATAACACAAAGTAAGGTTGAGGCGACTAAATAAGACTCCACCCCAATATCGGTTAATCTGGGGATACTATCTAATGCTGAATTAGTATGCAGTGTAGAAAAAACCAAATGCCCCGTTAAAGCCGCTTTCATTGCAATTTCAGCCGTTTCACTGTCTCTTATTTCCCCCACCATAATCACATCAGGATCATGTCTTAAAAAACTCCGCAAAGCTTGAGCAAAACTGGTTTTACTATTAACCTGTACCTGCGAAATACCTGCCATGGTCATTTCCACAGGGTCTTCTGCGGTTAAAATATTGGTTTTAGAATCGGCTAATTCATTTAATGCCGCATATAAAGTGGTCGATTTTCCACTTCCCGTAGGCCCGGTTATCAAAATAAGGCCATGAGGCTGAGCAATGGTTTTTTTAAACAATTGCAGATGCTTTTCAGCCATGCCAATTTTTTCTAAATTAAGCAGTTGTTTATCCCCCCCCAATAATCGCAAAGTGGCCCGTTCGCCAAATTGAGTGGGTAAAGTAGCTACCCGAATATCAATATGAATATCAATGGGAGTCGAGTGAGCCATCGCCCCATCTTGCGGAATTCTACTTTCAGCGATATCCAATTCAGCCAAGACTTTTACCCGACTAATTAATGCCGCCCCATTTGCCTCACTAAATAAACGATTTTCAACTTGTAACTGCCCATCAATCCGATAGCGTATATTCAAGCCCTTTTCTGCTGGCTCAAAATGGATATCAGATGCCCGATTTAAATACGCTTGATTCAGTATATTTTCCAATGTTTTAACAGGGTCGAAAAAAGGCGCAAGTACATCGTCATCAGCGTAAGGGTTAATAACGGGGGCATATCTGTTTAGCGTTTCAATAATATGCTCAGGATTTGCTATACACAGAGTAAACTCTTGCTTAACCAGTCTTTTTACTGTTTGCAATACCGTCCGGTCTTCTGGATTTGCACAGAGAATAACTAAAGACTCCGTCTCATCAGCCAAAGGGATAAGGTGATATTGCAAAGCACGCTCTAGCCCTAATTTACGTAATAAGCTTAAATCAGGTTTAATCTCCCCGCCTACAAACTCATAATGATTAATTTCAGCATAGTTTCGATACAATAAAGTCATCGGTAATCGCAGGCTAAAACACAGTAATTCCATCAAATCAACATGCTCTTTTCTCGCTTGTTTACGTAAGCCTTCAAGCTCATCCTGACTAAAGACATTGTTCTCGACAGCTGCTTCTAATAAACGTTGCTCACGTAACACAGACATACCTATTTTCGCCTGATAGACGATTTATTAAGAATTTCCAGTGCATCTAAAAAAGCTTTTTCCGAATGGGCTAATGCTTTTGCTCGATCAATTGAAATTTCTTTAGCACTTACTCGCAATGCCAAAGCAAAATCAAAAGTCTGATTACCTAATGCACGGCCTGTTTCCATCACCGCTCTAATTTGTTCGGGTCGATGCTCACGGATTAAATGTGAAACAGCCGGATTAACCATTAAAATCTCATTAACGGGGACTCGTCCTAAATCATCAAGAGTCGGCACTAAGGTTTGGGTAATCACCGCTTTTAATACAATAGATAATTGCTGCCGAATAGAGATTTGTTCCTCTGCTGAAAACATCCCAATAATACGATCAATCACCCCAACTGCATCATTGGTATGGAGGGTAGAAAAAACCAAATGCCCTGTTTCAGCAGCCGAAAGCGCCGCACGAATCGTTTCTTTATCCCGCATTTCGCCCAATAAAATAACATCAGGGTCTTCTCGCATTGCATCACGCACTGCACCCGAAAAAGTCGCGACATCTTGCCCTATCTCCCGTTGATGCACGATAGCTTTTTTATTAATATGGATAAATTCAATCGGGTCTTCAATGGTTAATATATGACAGGCACGATGTTCGTTTATGGCACTAATTAATGCCGCTAAAGTGGTTGATTTACCACTACCTGTAGAGCCTGTAATTAAAACTAAGCCTGTATTAAGGTTAGCCATTTGAGAAACCTGATCAGGTAAGGATAATTCTTTAAAACTAGAAAAGTTACCTTTTAACCAACGAATAGCAAAACAAATAGATCCTCGTTCAGAATAAATATTAATCCGAAAACGCTCACCAAATTCTGCGGTATAGGCAATATCCAAAGCTTGCATTTTTTCAGGTGCGGACAAGCCTTTGTTTTCGATTAAATAGTGTTGAAATTGTTGTAACTGCTCAGGTGTTAACAGCTTAAAACTGGGCTGTTCACTGAGTGAACCATGAATTCGATAGACTGGATAACAATGCGCTGATAAGTGAATATCTGAGATATTACTATCAACCGCATGTTGTAATATTTTTTCGAATAGGTTTTTAGGCATTATTTAATTATTTATAATCAGTTACTTGTACAAAAAACTCATTAAGTTAAGCATCCGGCTCTTAGCTCCCTCTCCCCAAGCGGGGAGAGGGCTGGGTCGACTGCATGGATGCAGGAGCAATTACCGAGAGGGGAATAAAAAACCTCTTTATTCCTTATGCTCTTTCTCTTCAAATAGATAAAAAAGAACAGTTGCAAAAGAGAATTGTTTTGTTTTTAAAACGATTAAAGAATAAGGAATAGAGAACCTTATTTTTATCCCCCCTCACCCAACCCTCTCCCCCTTTGGGGCGAGGGCTTTAGAGCACAACCTATTGCGTTGCTGTATATTTGCGATATTTAATAGAATAGGAGCAAAGAAGTTAGAGCATCTATCCCTAAAAACATCACAAAGCCAAAGATAACTCAGTCGACAATACATACGGTGCTCGCATACCATCATCCCTCTTCACCGTAATGGATAATCGAGTAATCACCACACTATTTGACAAACTTTCCAGCTGCTGAATAAACCCATTTAACATCGTAAAACTTCCCGTTAACTTTAACCCAATCATTGGCCGTTTAATCCCCTGCCCCCCTTTTTTTGTTTGAGCATTAACTAAACTATCCAGACTTTTACTCTCTTCCCTAATATCAGAAATAATCAGCCCTTGAGACTCAATCAACTGCGTAATTGCTGATTTTAATTGCGCTTGTTTACCACTATCCTGTAGATCAATAAAACTTTGCTGATAACCTGCCATGGTCTTACCTTCAGAATCAATTTTCAAGGTTAATTCATCAAACTCTTGTTGTAATTTTTTGACTGATCCTCGACTGGCTTTACCCGACTTTTCCTTATTAAACTTTTTCTGTACCTTTTGTTTATCTTTTTTTAATACGATTAATTCATCACGTAAAGGCTGTATTCTTAGCAACACGAAAGTAGCAATAAATACCGAACTCACCAACACAATAATCAGGCCTAATTCTCTATTATTTATTTTTTTCATGATCTCTAATCAATTGAAAATCAAACTGATAAGCACCGGCTAAATCACCATCCTTCATTAAGCTGCTGGGACTTTTACTTATTCGCATATTAAAACTATGTAAATGTTTAATCAGTGCATTCTCAAAACGGTTAACTGCATCTAAATTTAACGCCCATCCCTTAACCCTAAATTGATACCAACTGACTTCATCCAAGTTATCCAGCACCACATCTTTATCAATACTTTTGATTAATAACGGTAAAAATGCCTGCATAAATTTTTGCCGTTCAATCAGATTCTCTTCTATCGCCTTTTTTTGTACTTGCAAGGTCTCAAATGAAGATTCCAAGACATACATTTTGTTCTCTAATTTAAGGTAGCGTTTGTTGTCTCTATTTAACTTCTTATTGTTTTTTTTCAGCGTTTTATAGTTTCTGCTTAATTTCTCAATCTCTGCCTGAGACAGCTTAACTTGCTGATTAAAATAAACCTCCGTTCCAATCAACGAGAGTAAAACTACAGAAACTCCAATACCTACTTGCCATTTTCTTTGTTGATAAAATCGTGGTGGAGGAGGCATTCCAATCACATAAGGAATCCGTCCATTATTTAAATCTTGATAAAAATAATCTTGCGCAACGCCCAGCAAAGGACATAAAAAGTGATCAGCCTTAAAGCCGGATGCTTCAATTATTTTTTCAGCAGGCCAACTTACATAAACTAAGGGTTTAGATATTTTCTGTTTTAGTTGCTCAAATAAAGCCTCAGTTCGCGCATGATTCCCCCATAAATAAAACACTTCAATTTGCGAATCATATTGTTGAATCAGACTTAGAACATCATCAATAGATAAGCTACGCTCCAGAGTATTAAAAATCTCAATCACCTGAGTCACCCCTTTTTCCAACAAACTAAACACCAGACAGTTTGAATGTAACTCTAAAATACACTGGGAAGCTTCGGGAGAAATTAATGCCGCAATAGACCCTGAAACAGGATAAAACCGATCAATGCGTAATTGGTTTTGGTCAAATAATTCAATCCAGCGATATTGCTCTTGTGTACTCATGGCGGTACAAAACAAAACAGAATTTTGAGCGGACTTATACCAGCCGCTCATTAAATTGTTATCCGTCTCTTGCATTTCATTTTGCAAGCTTAAATATTGCTCAAGCGTGGTTTGGTCCAACTTACCTTGAGAGACCACAATCTCCCCAAAACGTGGTAATTTTCCACCAAAACTAGCCGCTCGCTGCTTGTTTTGTGTTTGAGTTTCTACAATATGATCCCGCTCAAGATCGGTGATAATCCCTAGCTGAACCAGCAGACTACCAATATTCCATTGCGGCGCCTGCTCGTTATACAAAGACTCCATTTCCCAGCGCACAATATTAGAAATTTTATCTTCCGTCAGCGCCCTATTATCAGCCATAGGTAAATCTAACAAACCCAAAGCCATACGGGAATGCAGCATAATGGCGTGATCTGGCAGTTGCTCTACTTGGGTAGATAAATTCAGCAATAAATCAGCCAGAGTCTGATCGGTTAATTGATTGCTTTGTGCTGATGCGAGGATCACTAAACGCTTATCTTCGGGGGCAATAATAGCCGCACTTAATTGAAATCCATCGGTGTAAAAGAACAGCCTTGTATTTTTGTTACTAGCTGATGCTTTTAATTTAAATCGCGTTAATAAAGGTGGCTTGTTTTTGGACTCAGGCTTTAAGGTATTAAAATATTGTTTTATTTTGTTAGATAAATCCATTTATTACACCCTCACCCCAACCCTCTCCCTGCTAGGGAGAGGGAGCTTTAATCTATTATTCACTTGAATTTTAATCATCGCTAGATTCCTGTAAAGCCAGCATAATAACTTCAAGCACACCCTCAAGATTGTCAATCACCTCATTATTCCAAAACCGTAACAAGGTATAGCCTTGTGCCTGTAAAGAAATGCTACGTTTATTATCATAATCTTGCTGATCCATATGTTGCGAGCCATCTAGCTCTATAATTAACAGTTTATCTAGGCAGACAAAATCTACAATATAAGGGTGGAAAGGCACTTGCCTGCGAAATTTACAATTTAATAATTGCCTGCTTCTTAGTTTTTGCCAGAGGATTTGTTCTACGTCTGTTTGGTTTTTGCGTAGGCTTTTGGCGTTTGTTAGTAATGTCATTTATTTAATACACCCTCTCCCCAACCCTCTCCCTCGTAGGGAGAGGGAGCTAGAACGGTAGTTTTTGTTATTAAAGACTCAATAGTTAATATCATCAATTTCACTAAATTAAGTTCTTAAAGCCCTCTCCCTACGAGGGAGAGGGTTGGGTGAGGGTGTATTAAAAAAGCTCATTGAATTACCAGCGTAACTATAGGCTGAGTAAAGCGAGGGATGACTTTAAGGATGGCTTGATCTCTCAATTCATCAAATTCATTAAGGTCATCATAATCACCATCACCATTTAAATCTTTCCTTTCGATTTTTCCATCAGAAGTATTTCCATCAACTCCCACAAAAACAATATGCTCACCCGCTGGGATACGAACATCATTAGCAGTTCTATTATCGCTATTGATTACATGTCCAGGTGTACAATCAGTTTCCTCATTTTCAATTTTCCCTAATGCTTCTGTTTGCCAGATATAACCTTCGTCATCTGATATAGAAACTGATTCACTTGCTCCTATAGTTGGTACAGGCTGCTTTTGGTTACTGATACATTTCCTTCTAATATGATAAGTCGTCCAACAATCTT
>WTAG01000527.1 GCA_013139755.1 Methylomarinum sp.
ATAATCAGCCGCTTCTTGTTCAAAAGCTTGTACGTTAGGGCCTAAAATAAAAGAACAATTTTCTATGGTTTGCGCCATGCCCTGTTCTATTTCATCTTTAATTTCGGCATATTGCGCTTTCAGGTTAACCATTGGGATCATGCTTTTTTCTCCAATAAATCGGTAATTTCAATTGCTGTTTGTAGTGCACGTCTACCCGCTTCACCAGAAACCAATGGATTTGTGCCAGTTTCTATACAATCAACAAAGTGCTTAATCTCTTCCATCAATGCATCACCATTTTCAAAAACAGATTCTTCACTGACTATTTCAGGCACACCGGGAAACATTTCTTTGTCCCCTGTCTTATGCTTAGTTAAGGCCTTATTCTGAAAGTCAACTGAAATATAAGAGCTTGGTCTAAACATTCTCATCTTACGTTCCATTTTCATACTAATTCGACTGGCAGTGACATTGGCAACACAGCCATTAGCAAAGGTAAGTCGTGCATTCGCAATATCAGTGCCTTGAGTTAATACTGCCGTACCACTGGCATCTATACGTTCGATATCAGAATCAATTAAAGCCAGAATAATATCAATATCGTGTATCATCAAATCCAAAACCACACTGACATCATTGGCTCGTGGATTAAAAGGTGCTAAACGATGCGCTTCAATAAACAGAGGTTTTTCTTCCTTGTCTAAGCCCATAACCGCAGGGTTAAATCGCTCTAAATGACCTACCTGTAAGATGACATTTTTTTCTTTAGCAATGGCGATCAGTTCGTCAGCTTCTTCAACCGTAACAGTAATCGGTTTTTCAACCAGAACATGTGTTCCAGCCTTTAGGAAATCACAGGAAACTGTATGATGAAGACTTGTTGGAACAACAATACTAACCGCATCAACCTGACCTAATAAAGAGCTATAGTCTGTTAATGCTTGCGCCCCATGTTTATCTGCGACTTCTTTTGCTGCTTGTTCGTTGATATCAACAACAGCAACTAATTCACAGTTATCCAAAGAGGCATACTTCTCCGCGTGAAATTTTCCTAAATAACCTGTGCCTATAACAGCACATTTTAATTTGCTCATAGTTTACTCATAACACGTACACACAACCCCATAAGCAAATACGGCTTAATGGGCATAAAATGCGCCCATTGTATCATTTATTGTTACTAATCACTTAACTTAGCCCAACGTAATCGATTTGCATTGGTCACAACGGTGACTGATGACATTGCCATCGCTGCACCTGCAATCATGGGGCTTAATAAGATGCCAAATAAGGGATAAAGCAAGCCTGCTGCGACAGGGATACCAATCGTGTTATAAAAGAAAGCACCCAGCAGGTTTTGTTTAATATTCATTACCGTTGCTTTAGACAGTGCCATTGCTTCAGGTACTTTTAACAAAGACCCTTGGAGAATAACAATATCAGCACTTTCAATCGCCACATCTGTGCCTGTACCTATAGCAAAACCCACATTGGCTTGCGCTAACGCAGGTGCATCATTAATACCATCCCCAACCATTCCCACAATCTCACCGGTAAGCTGTAACTGTTTGGCAACAGCAGCCTTATCTTCAGGTAAAACTTGCGCTCTAACCTCGTCAATTCCAGCCTGTTTAGCGATTGCCTTAGCGGTTATTTCATTATCACCGGTCACCATGATGATACGCACACCCTGGTTTTTTAATTGCTGCACGGCTTTAGCAGAATCTTTCTTGATTGGATCTGATACGGCAATAATGCCTACAATTTGACTATCAACCGCTAATAACATGGCGGTCTGCCCTTGTTCTGATAAATTTTCTATGCTCTTTATATGTTTAGCATAATCAATGCTTTTATCTTCCATTAAAGCCTGGTTACCAAAAAACACCTGCTGATTAGAAATTAGTGCGCCAATGCCGTGCCCTGTAATAGCTTCAAAAGCGGTCGCTTTATCCAAGGTCAATTGTTTTTCTTCTGCTGCTTCTAAAATAGCAGCTGCCAAAGGATGTTCTGAACCAGACTCTAAACTAGCGGCTAACTGCAAAATACCATCTTCATCATAACCATCAACGACTTCAATCTTTGATACAGTGGGTTTACCTTCCGTTACCGTTCCGGTTTTATCTAGAATTAAACATGTTAACTTCCCTGCGCTTTGCAAGGCATCACCATTACGAATTAACACGCCCATTTGTGCCGCTCGCCCTACTGCAACCATGACTGATATAGGTGTTGCCAAACCTAATGCACAAGGACATGCAATCACTAAAACCGTCATTGATGTAACAAAAGCAAAACCCATCGAAGGTTCAGGGCCAAAGTTATACCAAATAATAAAAGTTAAAATAGAAATACAGACAACAACAGGTACAAAAATACTGGAGATCCTATCTGCTAGTTTTGCTATTTCAGGTTTACTGCCTTGTGCAGTCCGCACACTGTTAATAATTTGAGCCAATGCCGTGTCTCGACCAATACGTGTGGCTTTAAACAAAAAGCTGCCTTTTTGGTTCATTGTCCCAGCAACAACCTTTGAACCCTCTATCTTTTCTACTGGAATCGGCTCCCCCGTTAACATAGACTCATCAACGCTTGAGTGCCCCTCGACCAACTCGCCATCAACCGCAATTTTCTCACCGGGTCTTACGCGTAAGACATCACCTAAACCAACATCTTCAATGGCAATATCTTGTTCCTCACCCTCTCGAACAACTCTTGCTGTGCGCGGTTGTAATCCAATAAGTGCTCTAATAGCAGACGAGGTTTGACCTCTCGCTTTAGTTTCGAGTGCTGTACCAAAATCAATAAAAGCTAAAATAATCACAGACGCTTCGAAATAAGCATGCGGTGCAAGTTTTGTTAAATGACTGGAATAATCAATCACCACACAGGAATAAAGCCAGGCTGAACCAGTACCAAGAGCAATCAAGGTATCCATATTTGCCTGACCCAGCATTAATGATTTAAACGCACCCGTGAAAAAATGTCCTCCCGAATATCGCAGTATCCATAAGGTAACTAAAGCGATAACCGGCCAAAACCAGCGCCCAAAACTCGAACCAATCTCAGGCAACCAGCCCAAATGTCCAAACACCATTAGTGGTACACCAAAAGCGGCGGCAACCTTGGCTTGTTGCATTAATCGCTGGTAACGCTGCAACTCTCTTTCTTCTTGTTCCCTCGGGTCTTCCAGACCTTCCATTACTGCAGCATCATAACCTGCATCTTGTACCGATTTTTTTAGCAATTTGGGGTCTACATCACCTTCAACCAATGCAGAATGGTCAGCAAAATTAACACTCACTGAAGTAACACCATCAACAGACCCTAACGCACCTTCTACCGCACCGACACAACCCGCACAACTCATTCCTAATATAGATAACCTCAACTTATTATCTGTTGAACCTGCTTGCTCTTCTGTACTCATGAAAGACCTCTATTTAAAAATTCAGAACGAAATGGGAATGAACTGACGAAAACTACCTGAAAGATTATCAATAACTTATGGCTCAGCAGAATGAGCAAAGACTTTTATTCTTTATCAAAAATGAAGATATATTCTGTGATGGGCTCGCTAACGCTTTGCCCATCCAACATTTTGTTAACAGCTAGAGCTTACCCAACAACATAGCCTGCTTCAGTAATAGCCTTTATTAATACATCTGCGTTTGTTTTTTCTGCATCAAATTCTATATCTACTTTATTTTCTTTACTCGTTGCTTCAACAGATAGAACACCATCGATAGCATTCAACTTGGTTTTAACATTAGACTCACATCCACCACACTTCATGCCTGTTACTGCTAATGAAACTGATTCCGACATTTTTATCCTCTCTATAATTTAATTATCAACACTTAATATTATAAGTCATTCTTATCTTAAATTGCTGTTATCCCTCGCCAACTAACTGCATCATACGACTTAAAGTATCAGGCGCACTATAATGATAGCCCTGAGCATAATCAACACCAATTTCTTTTAAAATATCAACAATCTGCTGATTTTCAACAAACTCGGCAATGGTTTCTTTACCCATCACCTGACCAATTTCATTAATGGATCTAACCATTGCCCTATCAATGGGGTCAGATACAATATCTTTAACAAACATTCCATCAATCTTAAGAAACTCAACAGGCAAATTTTTAAGATAGGCAAATGATGACAAACCACTTCCAAAATCATCCAATGAGAAGCGAATACCAATGGCTTGCAAGCCCGTCATTAGTTTTTTGGCCTGGGTTAAATTATTAATAGCGGCTGTTTCTGTAATTTCAAAAATCAGCTTATGAGTAGGAAATTTCAATTGCCGAATCAGTTTAATGATAAACGATTGAATCTTTTCATCAGCCAAGCTTTGCCCAGAAAGATTGACGCTAAAAGAATCTATTGCATCAAGCTCATCAGGATGATCATTAAACCAATCCAATGTCGCCTTAATGACCCAACAATCAATTTTAGTGGCTAAATTGAAATGTTCGGCCGCAGGTAAAAAATCACTGGGTGAAATAACCTGCCCCTCGTCACCTATCAATCGCAATAAGATTTCATATTTACTTTTATCACCACCCTTAACTGATAAAGAAACTATTTTTTGAGCATATAAACAAAATTGATTATTATCTAATGCTCTTTCAATTCTTTGTACCCATTGTATTTCACCTGACTGTGTACTTAAGTAGCTATCATCTTTGCTAAACACATAAATCTTATTCCGCCCAGTATTTTTAGCTGCATAGCACGCAGTATCGGCAAATTTTAAAACTTCAACTGCATCATCACCTTTTCTTACACTCACCAAGCCAATACTTGCACCTACTTTGAAGGCATTATTATCCCAAATCAATTGATATTCATTGATGATTTTCTGCAACTTCTCTGCAATTTGTAATGCTTGATCCTGATTACAGTACGACAGAACTAAAGCAAATTCATCACCACCTAATCGCGCCAACACATCTTGTTTTCGCCCTGCCTTTTTCATTTCTCGCCCTAATTGACGAAGTAATTCATCCCCAGCAAGATGTCCCGCAGTATCATTAACAATC
>WTAG01000371.1 GCA_013139755.1 Methylomarinum sp.
TATTTGTTTCTTTTTTAGAATATCCAGCCATTTAACATGACATTCAGACAAACTGTATTGAGCGACAGATTGATTCAATGAAATATGAAGGGATGGCAAGCCTCTAGTTGCCCAGCTCTGCATATTAGCTGCAACTTCTTCTATGACCCAATTGCCAATTTCTCGAATCAAACCGCTTTCTTCTGCAATTAACATAAAATCATTTAACGGAATATTTCCCTCTTGCGGATGATTCCAGCGTAAAAGGGTTTCTGCGCTGGCTACCTTTTTAGTTTCAATATCTATTATAGGTTGATAATGCAGGGTAAACTGATGATTAGTTATTGCTGAGCGCATATCATCAATCAGTTTTAGGCGTTTTTCGGTTTCTTGCTGTAAAGCCTGAGTATAATAATAGTAGCTGTTAAGGCCATTGCCTTTAGCCATATACATAGCACTGTCCGCATTCTTCTGTAGCGTATCTATTTCATTGCCATCATCAGGGAAAATAGTGATACCGATGCTGCCAGAGATATAAACTTCCTGTTGATCAATAAATATAGCCTGTTTGAATGCGTTAAAGATTTTTCTAACAATCAGTTCAGCATCCGTTGTTTTTTCCAGTTCAGAGACAATAATTGAAAATTCATCTCCCCCTAATCGGGCAACAGTATCAGAATTCCTGACAGCCGCCTGCAAAACTTTAGCCGTTTCCTGAAGAAGAATATCGCCTGCATGATGACCCAAGGTATCATTGATCCATTTGAATTTATTCAGGTCTAAAAGCATTAATGCAAATTTGCCGTTATTCCGTTCTGTCCGTTTTATAGTATTAGTCAATCTATCTAGAAACAATGTGCGATTAGGCAATTGAGTTAAAGTGTCATAATTGGCCTGAAACTTAATTGTCTCTTCGTAGGCTTTTTGTTGACTGATGTCTTTAAGCACTGAAATAGATTGAGTCATGTTACCTGCTGCATCCTTTAATATGTAGCTGGATTGCCAAACAGGAATAGAATGGCCATTACAATGGCGAATTAAAACTTCACCCTGCCAATAAGATCTATTCTTTAGTTCCTCAGCTACTTTATTAAAAAACACCGCATCATACTGTTCTATATTAAGAATGTCTGTGTATTTTTTTAAAATGTCCTGCTCTGAATAACCAGTGATTGCGGCAAATGCTTTATTGACTGAAATAATCCGTTTTTGAGCATCCGTAATAAAAACTGCATCAACTGTATTATCTAAAAAAGACAACTTGAGACGTAGATTTTGATCTGTAAGTTGTTGTGAAGAATACGTTTGCAGTTGTCCATATAACCTCTTTACAACACCATTACTGTCAACCTCAGCTTTTATTCGGATGTAAAATTTGGTTTCCTGATTGTTATCAGATAAATAGCGAAAACTATATTCAACGGGTTGCTGAGAAAACAAACAAATATTGTTTTGAGTTTTAACCATAGCTAAATCTTCTGGATGAATTCTTGCCGTGAATTCATCATAGGGTAAAGTAGTTTTTGTTGTCTTTTGTGGAGGTAGCCATTGCACAAGCTCATTAGTGAGAAAATATTCCCAATTCGATGTGGCAACAGGCTGTATTTTTCTGGTATGAACGGGAAGATTGTTAACCTCGCCAGCGCTTGTTTTATGATATTGCAACTTTTCAAACGTTTGAAAAATACTAAGGTTGATCTGCTCAACAAAATTTTGGATTAAGGGTTCTTTTACCACATAACCCATACAGCCTAGGTGCATTGCGTTAATTACTTGGCTATAGTCCTTATCATCACTTACAACTATCGTGGGTAAGGTAATATTTTGCTGTTTTAAGTGTTCAAGTAATGAAAAAGCATTCGGCCTAGGCGTTAAGAAATCAATGATTAAAAGATTGTATAATTGATGCCGTATATTTGTTAAAAACTCGCCTTCATTATCCATAGACGAAACCTGGTAACCTTTCCATTCAAGTCGCATTTTGACCTGACTACCTAAAAAGTCATTATTATCCAGATAAAGAATATGAAAGTTTTCCATAGAATTAGCTAATAATAGGGTAATAGAAAAATCAAACCTGAGTTCCTTAATAACATGTTAGATGGTAACCATGCAATCAATGTAATGATTATTCTGTTATTCATGCTACTTTAAAATCATAGTTATTTTTTCAACAGCTGTTCGTAACTCACCCAGCCCTTCTTGTGCGACAGCAATTTCTCCTGCCTGGTATTTAATCATCAAATCATTGGCTAATAGATGCATCGATATACAAGCCAGATCAGTAAAGCTTACATTAGCTCTTAAAGCCCTCCCTTGCAGGGGAGGGCTTTTAATAGATCAAAATATCTAAAGATTCAACACTTAACGGTGACATAGCCTAAAAAATCGAGATCAGAGTTAAATTCTTTAGTAAATTAAAATGAGTAGCTGTGATGAGTATCAAAGATGCTGGCGGATACGCATAACAGCATATTTAAGCCAGTATTATCCGAAATTTACATCGTCTTTGAAATATCCACACCGGTTGATTCAAGCAAGGTACGGCGGATTTTTTCGGCTTCTGCCGCTCGCCCGAGAACATCATCTGTTAACAGCACTTTATTCTCAAAGTGTTTTATACCACCTGTTGAACGTTCTTTAATAACATCTAAAATAATCTTCCAATTAATGGTCTTTTTTTCTGATGCAAAAGCGAATACCAGCGCCATGTCACTTAGGTTGTTTATTAACCGAGGGATTCCACCGGAATAATAATATAAAGCTGCGCAAGCGGATGTGAGGAAAATTTTCTTCTTGCTCCCCGCTATTTTTAATCGATGATTAACGTATTCTTCGGTCTCTTCAAAACTCAATGCTTGCAAATGATATTCAATAGAAATACGTTGCGAGAATTGTAGGAGTTCTGGTTTATTCAGCTTATCAAGCAGTTCCGGTTGCCCTACCAGAACCAGCTGTAACATGATATCTTGATTGATATTAATATTAGAAAGTAGGCGCAACTCTTCCAGCGTCTGGATATCCATGTTTTGAGCTTCATCAACAATTAAGACAACGCGCCGACCCACTCTATTCTTTTCCATAATAAAATCAACAAAGACTTTATATCGGTCAGCTTTATTTTTGGCGTCAGATTGAATATTAAAAGCGCCTAAAATCCAAGTAAGTAAATCACCAAATTCACTGTGTGTATTGGTGATTAAACCAACCTCGCGCTGTTCCTTTAATTTGCTTAATACACTTCTTACTAGCGTGGTTTTTCCTGAGCCAATTTTTCCCGTAACAACAGTAAAGCCAGCCTGGCTAACCAAGCCATACTGAAGTGTTGTTAAGGCTTTCTTATGTTTTTCACTTAAATAGAGAAAACTGGGGTCAGGGGTCAGTGAAAATGGTTTTTTTGTAAGATTAAAAAACTTTGTATACATGCTTACTTAGACTGAATGGGACTGCATTCTAAAGAGATTGATTATACAGTAAAAAATAACGACCCAGTCACACTTCTTCAAGAATTCCAAGCAATCAATATACTTGCTTCAACTCACTTAACCCGTTAGGTTTTTTTATCATTTCAATCTGTGTTTTAATCCGCTTACGCACACCTTCAACATGTGAAATCACCCCAACAACTTTACCGTGAGTCTTTAAACTTTCCAATGTTGTCATTGCTAAATAAAGCGAATCAGCATCCAGATTACCAAACCCTTCATCTAAAAATAATGAGTCCACTGCATGTCGACTACTTGCCATTTCAGCCAGCCCTAAAGCCAAAGAAAGACTAACGATAAAACTCTCTCCACCTGATAATGTTTTAGGCAGTCTGCGTGCATTATGCTGTTTGGTATCTTCTATTTCTAAGGCTAAACCATACTCACTTTCTGACTTACGCAGATAATAACGTCCGCTAATTTTTTCTAACACTTGATTGGTTTGAGACAATAACTTATCAGCCATTTCCTGCTGCACTTTGCGTCTAAAATTCATTCCGTTTTCATCAGAAATCAATTTAATATCCGCTTCTGTAGCTTCAAGCAGCACTTTTTGGCTTTCTAGCTTGGCTGAGACAGCCTCATACTTTTCTTGTAAACCTTGTTGCTTATTCAATTTGCTTTTTAGTGTCTCAACTTCCAGTTTTGCAATATCCAGTTTTTCTTTGATTGTTTTTTGCTGGGCAAGCAGCTCTTCTTCTGTATTAGCTGTCGACTCAATTGCTTGTTCAGTCTCTAATTGTGCCTGTAACTGTTCCTGCTTACGCTGTGCATCGGTGATATTCTGAATTAACACTTGCTGTTTTTGTTGCATTTCGGGCTGTTGCTTAATTAATGCAAGCGCATTCCTTAATTCCGTTAAATCGCCAGCAGTCTCTTTAATCAGCTCTTGTAAGCGCTGTTTTAAGCTTGCTAGCTCTGATTCTTGTTGAGAAAAAATAGCTTCTTTGTCCGCAATTAATTTTTGCTTTTCAACTAATGACAAATGCAATCCTGCCATTTCTTCTTGCTGAACACTCTCTGAGCACTGTTTAATCGCCTGATTAATTTCGGCCACTTTTCCTTCATATTTGGTGACTTGCTGCTCAAGCACAGTTATTTCTTCGGCTAATGATTTTTGTCGAATCGTTTGTGTTTTATACTCTTGTCTTCTGCTATTTAAACGATCAAACAAAGTATCTTCTTTGCCTTTAGCCGGCATTTTTTCACCCAGCTGCTTTAATTGCTCAAGTACTTTCTCGGCCAGCACTTTTTCTTCTGCCAGACATTTAGTATAAGCCTGTTCTAAATCAACAGACTCTGGAGGACGATTATCCCATTCAGAATTTAATAGCTCAGTCTCTTTTATCAAACGCTCTAACGATGCCTCATTAACTTGAATGGTTACTTTAGCTTGTTCAATCGATTTTTGCTGTTTAACAAATTTCTTCACTAAATTAATAATATTACTTAATTCTTTTCTCTCTGCCTGTAACAGTTCTTTCATCAGAGAAAGATTATCAATATCCAGATTTTCAGTCATTATATTGAGTCTATTAGCAAGGCTATTCCATTGTGAACAAACTACTTGTAATTGACTGTCTTTTTTCTCATCTTTCACTTCTTGCGCTTGTACTGCGACAATCTGTTTACTAAGACGTGCAGCATCAGCAAGTAATGTTTTAACATGTTTTTGCTGATCAATTAACACTTGTTTAGAGTTTGATACCGCAGGGGCATGTTTAGAATAGGGATGTTCCAAAGCGCCGCATAAAGGACAGGCTTTGTCATCCACTAAATACTGTCTATCTGACTGCATTTTTAGTAACAATGCCTCATTAAACACAGCTTGCTCTAAAGTCTTAATTACATTTTGCTCACGCCCAATCACCAACTGCAGACGCTCGCTCTCTTTCTGTAACTGCTGTTCTTCTTTATCCAGACTTTTGGAAAATAGCTGCCCAAATAAGCCTTTTTTACCTAGTTTGGCATTAACAGTGGCTAAATCATATAGCTCTAAAAAATTATCTACTCGCTCTTTCTGCTCAATCTCCATTTCTTGCAAATCTTGTAAAGAATTGCCATCAGCTATTGTTAACAATGCCTTTTCACCATTGGCGATATCTTCTTTTAACTCAGTTTCTTTTTTATTAAGTACAGCTATGGTTTCTTTGTGCTTTTTTAATTCGCCCGTAGTGCTTTTAGTCCATTTAGAATAATGCTTCTGTTTCCCTGTTAATTCGGCCAGTTCAAGTCGAAGATCTCTTAACTTTCCTGTTTCAGGAAAACTATCTAACAAACTTTCCTCTGCTGCATGGGCTTGCAACCAAGTTTCCGTTGCACTTAAATTGGATCTTTTTTCATCCAGCTGCTGACTTGTTGTTTGCAATACCCCTGTCTCTTTGGGTAAATCAAATTGTAATTCGCTTAGCTTTAATTTTAATCTATCAATGCTATTTTTCTGTTCCGCCGGTGTTTTTGTACTTACGCTGCTGCTTTCATCCAAACCTGCAGACTTAAGCTGTGTTTGTAATAGCTCTAATTCATTTCGATAAGCATCTAAGGTTTTTTTACTTTGTTGGATGCTATCTGCTTTGTTATCAAGTTCGCTTAATTGATCCTCAAACTGCGTCAAATCCAGAGATTTATTAATTTGATCCAGCGTTTGTTGGTTTTCTATTTTTTTACTTTCAAATTGTTTCTGCTGCTTTGCCAAGACAGTGATTTGGTCTTGTAATTCAGTGATTTTCTGAGCCTGCCCTAATTGCTGCTCCACTTCATACTGTTTATTTTTAAGCGCTAACTGTTGTTCTTGAAAATCTGACAAATCATGTTCACTTGCCTCGCGTGTTGCCGCATCCATTAATGGAATCGCATTAATATCTTGTTCTAGTTGTTGTAGTCGCGTCTGAGCTTGCTGATGAGCATCTTCGGCTCGCTGTTTATAGTCAGCATAAATATCCGTTCCGCTAATTTTTTCCAAAATATCCATACGCTCACTATCCAGCGCATTTAAAAAGGCAGAAAAATCACCTTGAGACAAGACCATGGATTTACTAAATTTATGGAAATCCATTCCCGTTAATTCAGTCATCTTGTCACGTACTTTTTGAATACCGTCTTCTAAAACCTGTTCACTGCCATTCACGTAAATCAGTTTCATTTCTGCTGGTAATAATTCACCAGCGGCATCGCCCTGCTGACGATTAACCCGCCAGCTTGCTCTATATTTTTCATCGCCTAATGCAAAATCAACCTCAGAAAAACTTTCAGCTGTTTCCTTGGTCATTACATGCTCTGCCGGGCGATCAAAACGAAAAGTTTCCCCGTATAAACCTAGGGTAATCGCATCTAATATGCTGGATTTACCTGAACCATTCGGCCCTGTAATTGCAAACACACCGCTATCAACAATAGGTTCTTGGTCAAAATGAATTCGACTTTCACCTTCTAACGAATTGATATTTTTAAAATATAGGCTAAGTATTTTCATCGATTAATTACATTATTCCAGCACACTCTTAATTTTTTATTATACTTCACGCTGTTACTGTTGCGGAATTTATACCCGTTTATTTTTGTTGCTAGCAACGACTGCATGAACGCAGCAGGTAGAGCAACGCATGGAGCAGTTTCCGAGGCTCTGAAACGAATGCATATTTAGCTAGGTAACTGTTTCAGTTGCGCAGTTTATCGATAAAATTATCCAATTAAGCAGTATTATCAGCAATTAAAATAGTAATAAAATGGTCATCTATCGCTGATGGATGGCCGTTTTCCACTAAAACTGATTACGATTCCCGCTGATAAAATTGATAGCCATTACGATCATTTGCTTTTACTTCATAAAGCACATCACCCCAAAATAAATTAAAACATTAATTGAACAATGTTTAATTAATGTTTATAGTAAACTTACTACATCGACTTAGCAGCCCATAGAGAATCTAATATGTTAAAAAAAATTTTACACCGGTTACTAACTCTAATTTACAAGGTTGAAATTAAAGGTTTAGATAATTATGAAAAGGCCGGCAAGCGAGTTCTTATCATATCCAACCACACTTCCTTTTTGGACCCCTTATTGTTAGGTGTTTTTTTACCTGACGATATTACCTTTGCTATCAACACACAAATATCCGAACGCTGGTGGCTCAAGCCATTTTTGAGTTTATCGCATGTTTTTCCGATGAACCCTACCCAGCCTTTATCATTAAAAGCACTGATCCATCATTTACAAAATGATACCAAAACCGTCATCTTCCCTGAGGGACGCATAACCGTTACAGGTTCGTTAATGAAAATATACGATGGCACAGGCATGGTTGCAGATAAATCGGGGGCATCTATCCTACCTGTTCGTATACATGGCGCAGAATACACCCACTTTTCCAAACTTAGAAATATCGTTCGCTTACGCTTATTCCCAAAAATCACCATTCAAATCCTTCCTCACACGACCATAAAAGCCAAACAAGAGCTGAGAGGGAAATCACGCCGTAAATATTGTGGACATATTCTTAGTGACATCATGAGTGAGATGATTTTTTCTACCAGTCACTACCAACAATCTATTTTTTCATCTCTTCTTGAAGCTCGTACTATCTATGGCGGAAAACAGACTGTTGCAGAAGATCTGGAAAGGCAACCGCTTTCATATAACACCTTAATCACACGAACCATTGCCATTGGTAATGCCTTAAAGAACATCACTGAAGCTGGCGAGAATGTCGGCGTATTCCTCCCTAATTCAACTAAAACATTAAATGTGGTTTTAGGGCTGCAATTGTATGGTCGTGTCCCTGCCATGCTTAACTATTCGACCGGCTCAAAAGGCATGAACTCTGCCTGTAAAACAGCAAAAGTCAAAACAGTATTAACCTCTCACCGTTTTATCAAATTAGCAAAACTAGATAGCGATGCAGAAGCTCTGGCAAAACACCTTAACCTGGTTTATTTAGAAGACTTAGCAGAAACAATCTCCGGTATTGATAAATTGAAAGCTTTAGTTCAAAGTAAAACAGCAAATTACTGGTATGAACATCAGAAATTCAGCCCAGAAAGCCCTGCTGTTATCCTTTTTACTTCAGGGACTGAAGGTGATCCTAAAGGTGTTGTGTTATCCCACTCCAATATTCTAGCTAACCACTATCAAGTAAGAGCACGCATTAATTTTAACTCGCAAGATGTGGTTCTCAATTTTCTACCTATGTTCCATTCTTTTGGCTTTACTGTGGGTACCTTGTTACCTGTGCTTAATGGTATGACCACATTCTTCTACCCTTCCCCACTACACTTTAGTGTTATCCCTGAGATTGCTTATGATATTGGTGCGACCATCATGTTTGGCACCAATACCTTTTTAGCTTCTTATGCCAAAAAAGCGCATGCTTATGATTTTTACAATATGCGTTATGTGGTTGCAGGTGCTGAAAAGCTACAAGACAGTACTCGTAAATTATGGGCAGATAAATTTGGCATTCGTATTTTAGAAGGCTACGGCGCTACTGAAACCTCTCCGGTTGCTGCTGTTAATACCCCAATAGACTTTAAAGCGGGTACTGTCGGCCGATTAATGCCTGATATGCAATATAAGCTGGAACAAATACCGGGTATTGATGATGCGGGGCAATTACATCTTTATGGCCCTAATATTATGCAAGGCTACTTGCTCGCTGATAATCCCGGCAAGCTAATCGCCCCTGAATCTGTTTATGGTAAAGGCTGGTACGATACCGGTGATATTGTTAATGTGGATGAAGATGGCTTTGTCAGCATTCGCGGTCGTAGTAAACGCTTTGCAAAAGTCAGCGGTGAAATGGTTTCTTTATCCGCAGTTGAGTCACTCGGGGTTAAAGCCTGGCCTGATGCACATCATGCTGCCACCAGCCTGCCAGATCCCAAAAAAGGCGAGATAGTCATATTGTTAACTACACAAAAAGGTGCTGACAGCAAACAACTTGCGGCTTCATCCGAAGGTGTTCATGCTATAAGTTTACCTCGAAAAGTTTTTGTTGTTGATGCTATCCCTGTTTTAGCAACGGGTAAAACCAATTACCCTGAAGTGACTAAATTGGCCGAAAGCTTAATTTAAACCACAATAACAAATGCCAAATTTGTAAGACTAACTGTTGGGCACAACACTAACACTTTTTTGCCTAACTTACTTATTAAGGAGCAAGACGTGATACCTGTAGCAAAAAAATTGGCTGTTCTTATAGATGCTGAAAATACGCAATTAACAGCACTACAGGCCATCATGACTGAATTGGCAAAATATGGCTATATCATTGTAAAAAGAGCTTATGGTGACTGGGCATCACCCGCACTAAAAAACTGGAAAGATCCACTAAATGAATTGGCGATTCAACCTATACAACAGTTTTCATACACTAATAGCAAAAACTCTTCTGATGCCGCGATGATTATTGATGCTATGGATTTGCTATATTCTAATAAATTTACTGCCTTTGCTCTTATTTCAAGTGATAGTGATTTCACTAGACTGGCAACTCGACTAAAAGAATCACAAGTCTATGTTTATGGGGTTGGGAAAAAACAAACACCTATCGCATTTATCAATGCCTGTGACACTTTCTTATATATTGATGTTTTAAACACTCCTGCTACCAATGCTTGTTTAGACGAGCCCTCTACTGAAGAAAAACTAAAAAACCCGCCACAAAAGAATCAATATAGCAGACAGCAACTGTGCCAAAACACTAAACTCATTAGCATCTTAAGAAATGCAGCCGAAGAACGATCCGGAGAAGATGGCTGGGTGCTACTGAGTATATCAGGCAGTTTTATTAAACGCCAATTCCCTGATTTTGATCCTAGAAACTATGGTTACAGCAAACTTTCTAATTTAATTGAAGCCACTCATTTATTTGATATAAAAAAGAAAAACATGGAAAACAGCAATAACATCCAAGTTTATTATAGAGATAAAAAGAAACACACCACATAGGATATTGAGTTTAATAGCATGAACAAACAAATCTACCCATTACTTATAGCCCAATTTTTATCTGCCTTTGCCGACAATGCCATTTTGTTCACTGTGATTGCATTAGTCATACAGACAGAACAACTTGCCAGCTGGTATGTGCCAGCATTACAGAGTGTTTTTATCGTGGCCTTTGTTTTATTAGCCCCATGGGTAGGTGCTTTTGCAGATACCCATGCTAAACCCCGCGTTTTAATTGTTGCCAATTTAATTAAAGCCTTAGGTGCTGGCTTATTGTTACTCAATGTAGAACCGCTAATCGCTTATTGCTTGGTCGGTATAGGTGCCGCCATCTATAGTCCTGCTAAATACGGTATTTTGCCTGAATTGGCTGATAAAGAGACCTTGGTCAAAGCCAATAGCTGGATAGAAGGCTCGACTATTTCTGCCATTTTATTAGGCATGATCGTCGGTGCTAAAGTGGCCGATTATTCTATTCAGTGGGCATTGATAGGCAGCATTATTATCTTTATCATTTCAGCCGCTGTTAGCTTGTTATTACCCAAAAACATCAGTAAGAAACCAGAACAAGGCTCTAAAGTGATTCGTTTTTACCAACAAACCCGATTATTTTTTATCACCCCACGCTCCCGTTTCGCTATTTTAGGCGCATCATTATTTTGGGCTACGGCAGCAACAGTTAGAGTGATTATTATTGCCTGGGCACCCATGGTATTAATGACAGAAAATGCCAGTGATATTGCTGAATTAACCTTATTTTTAGCGGTTGGTATTATTGTAGGCTCAGCATTAGTGCCTCATTTAATCCCTTTGGACTTTTTAGGCAGAGCAAGAATTCCCGCCTATTGTATGGCTGTTTTTATCATTGCATTAAGTTTTACAGATACTGTCTGGAGTGCTCGCATTGCATTGTTTGCTATCGGCATGGCGGGCGGTATGTTTATCGTACCGATTAATGCGGCATTACAGGAACTAGGACAAGAAAGTATCGGTAGTGGTGGGGCAGTGGCTTTACAGGGATTTTTTCAGAATGTGGCTATGTTAATAGCAGTAGGTAGTTATACCTATGCTGCTTCTCAACAAGTTGATCCGGTAACTGCATTATTTGGGTTAGGTACTTTTGTTTTTATTGCAACACTTTTGGTTTCATTACATCTTCCCAAAAATAAAAGCATATCGTAAAGAATAGTTCACACAAAGGCACAAAGGCACAGAGACACAAAGACGAGAAGTTCTTTCCTCTGCGTCTCTGTGCCTTTGTGTGAAATGGTCAAGTGTGAAAATAAAACATCGACTAGCTACATAACCTTAACCATAATAAACTGATTTTCGTTACTCAATGATTGCTCGTCGTGAAACTGCCTGATGCGCTATTAGCTACTTTCCCAACCCTTAATAAAATTATCGACTAATAACACCACGGTATTCTCAACATTATTAACGCCTACCAAATCTAATTTACCTGTCAAAGACAAGGTACACACACCATGCACACCACTCCATAATGCTCTAGCAGCTAATTGACTTTCTTCATCAGTATGCGATGCTGGTAACCTCTTGAATTGTTG
>WTAG01000305.1 GCA_013139755.1 Methylomarinum sp.
AATGGCTCTTTTCTTAGTACGTTTATCACCTAGATCTAAATCTCGGAATTCCATTTCTGCCCAACTCATAATTACTCAAATAATCGTATTTTACAGCCTTAGTTCAGACTTGTGTGTAAGGAGATGAGCTATATGATGTGCTTTGAAATTTCTTTTCCTCCGCAATTTTTTCTTTTAATTCAGCCATCAATAATATTGCTTTTTTTGAAGACTGAATAGTTTGACTAGTTTCAACATATTTCATTGCATCCGTATAACGAAAGTCATTCTTTCGTCTTTGTGCTAAGTTGAGGTACTTATCAGCAATTTTTTGTCTCAATTCAACAACGCGTGGATCAGAGTCAGATGTAAGAGCAGATAATTCATTTAATTTAAACAATGGTTCTGGTACCACAATAATAGGATAAGACCAATGGCTAACACCAGAGTTTAATGCGACTGTTGGTATTGTATTTATCTTCTTTGAGGGATCTACTAGTTTTCGATCTAAATATATTTTTACAACAGAAGTTTCAGGCTTCGCATAAATAAAATCATATAACCATGCTCCATTTCCCCACCCCGCATTTCTGTATCCTGTTGAATATGGACCAAATTTCCCTTTCTGTAAAAAAACCTGTTGGTATTCTGGATTAATAAAGTTTTTAGGCTCATAGTCAGTAGCCTTTATAATTTGTCCTCTCCCCCCCCAATGAGTCCCTTACAATCAATTCGACAAAGGAATCCGAATCATAATGCCTCCCATCACATCATTAACTTTAAAATCCTTTTTAGGACTGTCTTTATGATTGTTATGACAACTAACACATGAATTTGAAACGGCTATATCGGGGTATAAAGCTGTAAAATACTTCTTTCCTGCTAGTGTTTCTTCACTATAGACATTTTTAGCGGGGCTTTTCAAAATAGCATTCATCCCCTTTATTTCAGCATCAGTTTTGACTTTATTTTGACTATTTATTGGCCATGGTGAGACTAAAGAAAAACTAAAACCACTTTTTTTATCACGTACCTTTTCGGCACTGGTTCTTAACATTTGAGCAGGTAATGGTAAGGCACTATTTTCATGATATTCTTCACTGGCTTCTATGACCTCTTCTTCAATTGCTAGACGATTAACCACTAAATCTGCATACACTGCTCTATCTGCTTCAATCACATCATGGATTGCATCAGCCATTGTTTGAGCGGTTATTTCTGCCGATACATTTATAGGTAAAGCTGCGGCTAATAGGCTACCAAGAAGCATTGTGTACTTTGCTTTAATCATGATTATTTCCTTTATTTGTTATCATTTTCATATTTATTCCACATTTCAATCAGTGGAATATGTTTAGATGGAGGTGTTACAAAATTATTATTGATAAGACTTTCGTCCTGCAAGGCATCAATTGAAAACCCAAGCCCATGGCAGTTTATACAAACACTTTTTGCCATTTTCTGATTAGGTCTTAAATTATCGTTCTGGTTATGCTGGGTTAAAACTGATTTATTCTTTTTCTTTCCTTTTTCAATTTTTGGCAAGTGACAGCTTGCACAAGAGACGCCTAACTCATCTTTATTTTTCCATAATTGATAGTGCTTAGACTCTTTATAAGCCAAGCTATGTTCATCATTATGGCAATTTAGACAGCCTTCCACAGCCGCTGCTTTAGCATCAAATTTATGGTCTTTATGACAAGAAATACAGCTTATTTCCTTATCATTACCTTTCATCGGTAACCGCGCTTTATCTGTTGTCATGTTGGGTAGTTTTTGATCTAAACGCATGCCATGCATACCAGATAAAAAGCCTTTAAGCTGTGCTTTATGGCAAGATGAGCAACTATTATGGTCTGGCTTTTCAACCCATTGTTTGTTTTTATCATTATGGCAAGATTGGCAATTCACACCTGCTAACGCATGACTACTCCCTTCCCAATCTTTTGCTTGATTAGCATCAACTGTCGCTGGTAATTCTTTTTGTTCCCAAGACAATGGCTCTGAAATATGTTTTTTGTTAAATCTTTGGCTAAATTGTAGTTTTGGTATTTTTGAATGCTCAAACGTATTAGCTTCTGCTCCAAGGTGTTTGTTAATAAAGCTCTCACTGTAATTTGCAGAATTGTCGTGATAATTATGGCAATCACCACATTCATCAAAAGCTAAGTCTTTATGACTATCTCTATCATCAGCAATGTCTTTATGACACAAGATACAAAAATCAGCAGGCTGGCTTGTTCCTGCATTGCCTAATTGATGTTCTTCATGACATGTAACACATTGGTCTGCTCTGAGTATATTGCGTTGTTCTGTTTTGTCGTCTGCTTCAAATAGTTTCGCTCGATGTGAATTGGCCTTTGTATTAGATCGTTTTTTTTCTTTATGACAGGCTAAACATTTATCTTGTTTAATATCACCTAGTTCATGCTTATCTTTAGCCACATGACAGCTATCGCACTTCTCTTCAATCTGATAATGTCCATTAGATGTCTTTCCCTGAATTAATATAGTCTTATCATCTACTGTTAGCTGGTTATAAAAATAAAAAGCCAATCCCAGCAATAAAACAATCCAAAGTGTATACAGCACAATTTTCTTGCCATTTCCCCATGCCCAAATTAAAAACTTATCTATCATCATAAAGTCCTTTTAAAACCAGATATTTGTATAGGTTGATAAAATATGTGTCAGCAATAGAATAGGTAAAGGCCAGCTCACTAAAATATGTAACCACTTAAAATTCTTTTTATAAATATAAGTTTGAGCGGGAGAAATTTTTCCTTGCAATGCGATTGTCATTCCAGTTACAGCCCCTAAAATCGATAGCGTAAGAAAACAAACAGTTAAGAAAGTAGTATGCACGTCACCACCCATTGAAAACCCGGTATGTAAAAATAACAATATCAATGCAAAAACCCCTAACCAAACATGCATTAACCTCCAGATACTTGTGTCTAATTTCCTAACCCAACCATATCGCCTAGGTAAAGCGATTAGTAACCCGACTAGCCCTAACCCTAAAATACCGTAGCCTGTATAGTCGCTAGGAATTAGTTCCACTAAATCTATCGAATGCACACTACTTGGGACTAAGTAGGGAGGCATAATAAAAAACAATAAAGCAAAAATTAACGTTGTACAGGAAGCTAACATCAATGCTTGTGGTCTTTTTTGACTGCTATCAAATTGCTCAGAATGCACTTTTTCTTCTTTAACCCCACAATGATTTAAATAGTATTTTATTGCCTCATCGTATGGCTTAGAACCACAAATATAAAAATCAGCATCAGGATACTGAGTAACTATACTTTCTACATCTTTTTCTGAAATCCGGTTCTTTCCTATACTTTCTCGTCTCTCCCTTCCTGTATAAAGATCATTCCTATTAGAGCGTCGCTCGGTCACCCTTAAGTTAACTTTAAAATTATCCTCAGCAATTTGCTTAAACTCTTTTTCAAATGAGATGTCATCTTTAGTTGAAACACTGTAATCAATATATAGAGCATGTTTATGCTTAATTGTTGTGAGATAACGTAGAAATGCAATAGCTGGTGTGACACCAACACCACCTACAAAACAAATAATCGGGTTCTTTGTAGAAGGAATTAGATGATAATGTCCTTGTGGTTTTGAGATTAAAATTTCCGAATTTTCATCCAGCTCATCATGTAACCATTTTGAAAATACACCGCATGGCTCTCTCTTAACTGCAATTTCGTAATACTCATTTTGGTTAGCATTGGACGTTAATGTATAGGCTCGTTGAATCCACTGTCCATTTATCTTTCCTTCTAATTTAATGTGTTGGCCTGGTAAATAGTCTTCAACACAGCCATTCTCAGGCCTTAACCTAAAACATTTAACATCCTTGTTTTTATTGCAATAACTTACTTCCCCCAGTGGGCCAACCACTTTAGCAGCCATCATCTTAGCTGATGATGTTGCAATTTCAGTGACACTATCTCTACAAAAACCACATGCCAACGATGCCCCTGTTTCATTGGCTAATTGCTCAGCAGTTACACAACCGAATGCAACCTTTTGCTTTAATTCCCTTCGAGTCGTTCCCATACATGAACAAATAACAGCTGCATCCCTTGGGTCATCATGCGCACTGTGAATCCACAAATCACCTTTAGATCGATATAAAGCTTGCTGCCACGGCCAAATGATTTTTCTTTCTATAATAGCGGGAACGATGTGATCAAGATTGGCATATTCAGCATTAATCTCAGCAGCTACCAAACGGTTATTTTGCAAATATAAAAGGGGAAGTTGGGGGGATGTAGCTGAGGTTTCTAATAAATCCTGTTGGCGTAATTCAATATCTTGTTTGCCTAAGCTTTTGCCATTTTCATCTACGATATCAACTTGTTTTGCATACTTAGCACTATGACTTTTACCAAAAACTTTGGTGATAGAGCACGCTTCACCATTTTGGTAGGTCAATATCGTGGTTAAACTTTTTTTATTTTTATAATGACTTTGATGCGGAGAATAAATTACGCCATGGGCATTACGATTAAAACCATTCATACTGTCAATATATTCTCTGACAGTCGTCGATTCCTTATCTTCATAAAGCCGTCTAAAATCTATAGCATCAATACTTACAACAGTTAAATTATCTTCTGCCTCAATAGTGACTTGATGCGGTTGTTTTTTAAGTATGGCGGCATCACCAAAATAATTGCCTTCAACCAGTGTTGCAATGTGGGTACCATTTCTACTAACTTTTGCTCTACCATCCAGAATTAAATAGAAGCGTTTGCCTTCACTACCCTCTTTAAAAACCGCTGTTTCTGGGGCAATTTTCTCTTCTTTAATTTGATTATTGACATGATCAGATAGAAAACTGGAAAAGACTATAGAATCTTTTTGTAACAGCAGATTACCTTGTTCATTGAGTTCATCATATAAACCTTGCTGTTTAGCCAGAATAATCTCATCAAACTCTTTTTTATTAATTTTTCTTAGAACACATG
>WTAG01000194.1 GCA_013139755.1 Methylomarinum sp.
CCGCTATTAAAGGAACCTCTGATCAAGTCATGAACTCGTACCTTATGCTCAGAATGTCCAGCTTCTGCGTTAAAAATCTTCGCAATAGCCTGCTATTACGTGCGATTTTTGCCTTGAATCTAAATATTCTGAACATAATTTACTTCGCCCAGACTTAATGAGAGGTTCCTTAAATAGTCTGAGAAAAACAGAATGACAGCATCTAAGAATATCTATAGTCCGCGCGGTCATGTTTTTGATTTTATAGAGAGCATGACGCTGAAATTGGCGCGAAACACCATGATGCTGGTTGCGAGCATAGCAAACTACACAACTATTTCAACAACGTAACTATCAGCAAAAATCAGCCAATGTAACACCGAAAAGGAGATCGTGCGGAATATGATGTTGAGTTTATTTACTCAGACTTCCTCTATATCCTGAAGTAATCGGATAACGCCTATCACGCCCAAAAGCTCTAGGGGTAATTC
Organism: Methylomarinum sp.; assembly: GCA_013139755.1. Next base: position 471 of record WTAG01000194.1, read on the forward strand.
TAATTCCAGGTGGTGCTTGTCTGCGTTTATACTCATTTCTATCGACCAATGAAATAGCTCTATTGATATCCTCCAACTTATACCCAGCCGCTTGTATCTCTTCCGCTGACAAATCTTGCTCTATATACATTTCCAGAATGGGATCTAATATTGAATATAGTGGCAACGAGTCTTCGTCTATTTGATCGGGAGCTAACTCTGCTGAAGGTGGACGTGTTATTACTCGTTGCGGAATAACTGGGGAGAGTGTATTTCTGTATTCCGCTAATTGATAGGCTAATAATTTAGGTACGTCTTTTATCGGTGCAAAGCCGCCAGCCATATCACCATATAAAGTAGCGTAACCGACACTCATTTCACTTTTATTGCCCGTGGTGAGTAATAATTTACCTTGTTTATTAGACATTGCCATTAACAATATTCCTCGGCAACGGGCTTGAATATTTTCTTCGGTAGTATCTTTTTTTGTACCGGCAAACACTTCGCTTAACATGCCGGTAAATGCGGTGACCGCTGGTTCTATAGCAATTGTATGATATTTAACACCTAATGCCTCAGCTTCCAGAATGGCATCTTCATTACTCATATCTTGCGTGTATTTAGAGGGCATTAATATCACTTCGACTTGGTCAGCACCTAATGCATCTACCGCTATGGCTAAGACTAGCGCCGAGTCTATACCACCTGAAAGACCTAATAATGCACCTTTAAAACCATTTTTACATGCATAATCTTTAACGCCTAAAACCAAGGCTTTATATTCGCTTGAGATTTCATTATATAAAGGTGAACAGGTATTTTTGACGGGGCTATTACCTTCAAATTCAACCACTGATAGCTGCTCTTCAAATTCTGCTGCCCTGAATATCACTTTGCCCTGAGCATTAACCACAAAAGAGGCACCATCAAAAATCAATTCATCTTGTCCGCCCACGGCATTAACATAAACCAGAGGAATTTCCTCGGCTTTAGCTTGTTGACAAACAATCTCTTCTCGCTGATGAATTTTACCTGCATGAAATGGTGAGGCATTTAAAGTAACGATTAAATCCGCGCCCGCTTGTTTATTTTTTTCTATTTGACCTTTTTGCCAAATATCTTCACAAATGGTAATGGCAATTGATCGCCCTTTTACCTTAAACAAACAGCTTTCATCTGCCGCTGTAAAATACCTCTGCTCATCAAATACGCCATAATTAGGTAATTTATTCTTTTTATATCGCGTCAGTATTTGTCCATCTCTTAGCACTGCCGCACTGTTGTATAAATGTCCGTTCGTTTGTTCTGGAAAGCCTAAAACAATATCGATACCTTGGACGGCCTGAGCTATCTCGTGTATAGCTTTATTTGCCAGTTTAATAAAATCAGCACGAAGTAATAAGTCTTCTGGAGGGTAGCCGGTAATCGTCAATTCGGGAAAAACAATCACATCTGCACCTAATCTGTCGCGGGCATCTATAGCTGTTTGTATGATTTTTTGTTGATTGGCGTTGATTCCGCCGACGAGTAAGTTGATTTGCGCTAAGGCTATTTTTAACATTCTGTTTTTCCGTTTTCACGCTTTGCGTGAGAATGCATTTATACTTCGCGCGGTTACGGATGCGGGTTTTATAGCGAGTTGATTTTTGTCGATAGCAAGGCGCTGAAACAGGCGCATAGCAGGCTACGCAACTGTTTTAGCAACGCTGCCTATCGGCAAAAATCGACCGATAGAAAACTGCATCCGTGACCGTGTGAAGTATATGTAGGCTGGGTTGAGGGACGAAACCCAGCATGGAAACCCAGGAGGCTATTTATTCCCGGACAGCCTCCTAGTATCTTTATGATGCTGGGTTTCGTCCCCCACCCCAGCTTACAGTAGCTATGACAAACTGGCTTTTATCGCTGCGCCCAGTTGCGTTGGGCTACTGACTACTTCAATGCCTGCTGCTTTTAATGCGGCTACTTTACCTTCTGCCGTACCTTTACCGCCGGTTACAATCGCACCAGCATGCCCCATTCTTTTTCCTGGGGGGGCTGTTCTTCCGGCAATATAAGACACAACAGGTTTAGTGACATGCTCTTTAATGTATTCAGCGGCCTCTTCTTCTTCTTCACCGCCAATTTCACCCACCATAATAATCCCTTTGGTTTGCTCATCAGCTTGAAAACGACTGACCACATCGATAAATGTCATGCCATGAATAGGATCACCACCAATACCGACACAGGTACTTTGCCCTAAACCTTCGTGTGTTGTTTGATGT
>WTAG01000376.1 GCA_013139755.1 Methylomarinum sp.
AAAGCTTATCGTTATTTCTTCTGGTGATTTTTGGGATAGACAGGCAGTAATAAATAACAAAAGAAAAAGCCCGAAAGACAATGCTTTCGAGCCTTTTAAAACAGAATCAATCATCGCCACTGAATGCTGCTAATAACTGTAATAAGCTCAAGAATAAATTGTAAATTGAAACATATAAAGAAACAGTTGCCATAATGTAGTTGGTTTCACCACCATGGATGATTGAGCTGGTTTGGAATAAAATCATTCCGGACATCAATAAGATAAACATTGCTGACACAGCAAGCGATAAGGCCGGGATCGCGAAGAACATTGCTCCAAGTCCTGCTAAAAATGCAACAAGAATACCAACCATTAAAAAACCGCCAAGAAAACTAAAGTCTTTACGTGTTGTTAATGCATAACCTGACAGACCAAGAAAAATAACACCTGTACCGCCTAATGCAGTCATAATTAATTCATGACCATTGCTAAAAGCATTAAGGTACATGGTTAAAATAGGTCCTAGTGTTAGTCCCATAAAGCCTGTTAAAGCAAAAACAAATAATAAACCTAAAGTACTATTGCTGAATTTGCTGGTTAGAAAAAGTAAACCAAAATAACCGACCATGGTAATAATCATCCCTGGGTGAGGGAGATTAAAAAGCATTGCCATACCTGCAGTTGCCGCACTAAAAAGCAAGGTCATTGATAATAGCATATAGGTATTTCTTAGCATTTTATTAGTTGATAAAATGCTGGCTTCAGGGCGTGAGGCTACTGTGTTTAAGCGCATTGATTTGTTCCTTATTTAAATGATTAGCATAATCTTACAAGAGTTTTGCTGTATTTGTAAGCGTTTTTCAGTAAGATGTTTTTTTATCAATAAAGATTAATAATATGACAGAAAGTTCAATAAAAACTCCTTATGAGTTAATGGGGGGCGAGCCGGCCATTTTAAACCTGGTTGACAGGTTTTATTTTTATATGGATACGCTCGCTGAAGTGGATGGAATTAGAAAAATGCACGCTCAGAGTTTGTCTTCAGCCAAGGATAAGCTGTTTAAGTTTTTATCTGGTTGGCTAGGTGGCCCTGATTTGTTTATCCAGGAGTTTGGACACCCAATGTTAAGACGACGACATTTTCCTTTTTCTATCGGGCAGTCAGAAAGGGATCAATGGATGATGTGTATGAAAAAAGCAATGGCCGAAGTACCTATGGATAAAGCTTTAAGAGCCAGTCTATTGGAATCATTGGATCAGTTAGCAACACATATGATTAACCAATAAAAGTCCCCATAATATCTATCACAAAAACAGGAACCTGGTATGTCATTATCTAAACAACTGTTAATACTTATTTCAGCTTTATTCTTAATGATTTTTAGCATCAATTTTGCTTTAAGTGTCAATAATATTAGAAGTTATTTGGAAGGTGAGGCCGAAATTCATGCCCAGGATACCGCAACATCATTAGGGCTATCCCTTAGTCCTTATATGATTGATGAGACAGATCCTGTTATAGAAACCACAATGAATGCGATTTTTGATATGGGCTACTATCAAGAAATCAAGTTAGTTAATGTTGATAAGCAGCCTTTGATAACGTTAACAAATAAAATGGTATTTGAGGGTGTACCTGAATGGTTTGTTAATTTTATTCCTATGAAAACTGCAATCGCGGAAAGTGAAATAAGCTCGGGCTGGAATATTAGCGGTGTGATTTATGTGACACTTAATCCTGGCTATGCCTACTTAAAGTTGTATGAACAAGCGGTGAGAGGCTTTTATTATTCACTGGCAATCTTTGTTTTATCAGTTGCTTTGTTATTGCTGGTGTTAAGGGTGACTTTATCGCCCTTGAAAAGGATTGATCAAATGGCATTAAGCATCGCTGCAGGTGAGTTTGAAATAATTGAGCATCTACCCTGGACAACAGAAGTTAGAAATGTCACTACATCAATGAATATGATGTCAATGAAAATTGAAAGAGCGATTGCTAGTCTTAATGCTAAGTTAGAAGGAATAGGAAAGAAGTTACAGCAAGATGATTTAACAGGGCTAAATAAGAAAAATAGCTTTGAGACAGATATGAAGCAGCTGTTTATGATGGATATAAGCGCATTTATATTTGTAATAAAAATAGATGGCTTAAGTAGTCTAGTCAAGACTATGGGGAATGAGTCAATTGACCTTTTTTTAAAAGACTTTGCTCGGACCCTAAAGAATATTGCGGAACAGAATGCAGATGGAGAGGTGTCAGCATATCGTTTTTTTGGTTCTGAGTTTTCACTTTTAGCCAAAAGTATTAGTTTTGAACAAGCAGAGCATTTGGCAAAACAACTTAATTATTCTTTTGCAGAGTTAGGTGAAAAATATCAAAAACCAGATATTGCCCATATAGGGGTTGCTTCTTTTAACCCAGTTAGTACAACAGAAGGTATTTTGTTAGCAGCTAACGAGGCTTATGAGCAAGCTCGGTTAATTGGGATAAACAGCTACTATATTAGAAGAAGTGATGATGTGGCTAAAGATATTGCTGAATGGAAGTCATTGGTTTTTAGTGTTATTGATAATCAAGAATACAATGTTTCATTTGTTGGACAAGTTGAGAGTTTTCAAACAGAACAGTTGCTAATGGAAGAAGCATTTACACAAGCCGTAGATAAAAAAGGTGATGCTATTGCAATTGGTACTTTTGTTTCTATAGCCGAGAAATTCTCTAAAATTGTTGATTTAGATAAAGGCATCATCTTAAAAGTTATTGACTATATAAAAGCACAGCAAATCCAGCATGTGGTGGCCATCAATTTGTCAACTCGAACAGTTAAGAGTAGTGATTTTAGACCATGGTTGGTTGATCTGATTAAAAATAACCAATCAATTTCTCAGCAATTAGTTTTTAGTGTTTCTTCTTATGCTGTGGCTAAAGAGGTTGCGGTTTATAAAGAGTTTATAGCCTTTGCTCATAAGTTAAATACAAAAGTGATCATCAAAAGGTTTGAAACACAGTCAACATCGCCTGACATTGCTAAAGAACTAAAGCCTGACTTTATTCGATTAGCCAGAGATATCGGTAATGGTATTGCGGCTGATGAAGGGAAAAAAGCATTCGTAGAAACCATGCAAGGAATTGGTGAATTATTGGATATTGCTATTCTGGCTGAAAACGTACATTCGGAAAGTGACTATTCTTGTATGAAAGACATTGGTATCGCAGGTGCAAGCCGATAGTTGTTGATATGGTTCTTTTTCACGTTAACGAAATAGGTGTGACAAATGTTTGATTTTGTTTCCCCTGTTCGGCGATATAGTCAGATTACGGCCTTTTTGTTAGGTGTACTGAGTGTGTTTGCAGTATCTGCAGCGCTGGATATCAGTAGTGAATTATTATCCCGAATCCAAAGTAAATATGGGGTGGAGGCATCAACAAGGGTGGAGCAATGGCAGCATTTGATGCAAACAGCACAAAATTTACCCGAAAAAGAAAAGCTAAAACAAGTGAATGACTTTTTTAATCAACGAATAGAGTTTGTGGATGATATTTATTTGTGGGGTGTTAATGATTATTGGGCGACACCGATAGAGTTTCTTTCTAAAGGCGCTGGGGATTGTGAGGATTATTCAATTGCGAAGTATTTTACTTTAAAGGAACTGGGTGTTTCTGAAAGTAAAATGCGTATTACTTATGTTAAAGCACTAAAGCTTAACCAGGCTCACATGGTATTGACTTATTTTTCTTCACCCCGAGCAGTCCCTATTGTTCTGGATAACTTAACGCCACAGATAAAACTGGCAACTGATCGCAAAGATCTTTTGCCTGTGTATAGTTTTAACGGTTCTGGTTTGTGGCTGGCAAAAGCAAGGGGGAGTGGTAAACGGGTTGGCAGTTCTGGTCGACTTAATCTATGGGCAGAACTAAAGCAGCG
>WTAG01000339.1 GCA_013139755.1 Methylomarinum sp.
AATGAAAGAATGGAATATGCTGAAGACCACTATTATAGGGGGGGAGGGTATTATCGTGGTGGTTATTATTATGGTAATAGCGCAGCAGTAGCAGGTGCGGCAGTCGTTGGAGCAGCAGTTGGTTATACCGCTGGTGTGGCTTCATCTACAACCATGGTAGTTACTGCACCTACGGTTGTTATAGGATCAACAGTTACCGTATTACCCTCTGGTTATACATCGTTTGCTGTAAATGGCGTAGCCCATTATACAATGGGGGGAGTATATTACAGACCCTATTATCGTAATGGTGCGACAGTATTTGTTGTAGTTAATAACCCTTATTAACTTGAATGATTAAGGTATATTGACTTTAATTTATAGATAACTCATTTTATAGTGTCATAATTAACATGAAATTAATTTTCATCCTTAAAGCCTGGATACCGTCAATCCATGCAAGAATGACGAGATAAATTCATGTGAACTTTTTATTCGCTTAACCAGACAAATTAAATTAAGCTGGTTTTTACAAACATACGACAAAAACGTTATGCCTAAAAACAACTCAGTATGCCTGTTTATTTGCCTGTCTTTATTACTATCAGCTTGTGCCAAGCATGATCAGATAGTAAATAATTTTGCTCACAAACCAGATTCAATAGATAAGCAAAGTAAACTTTATATCTTACCCGGTTTGGATCATGGTTTATTACAATCGCCGATTAACATTTATTCTTTCAAAGAAAAAACATCAAACAAACACAAAGTAACCTTCCATTTTCAGGATAAGATAAAAGCCATTGAAAACCTGGGCCATACTGTACAACTGGATTTTGAAGAAGGTAGCACTATCTCTCATAAAGGACTGACTTATGTCTTTAAACAAATGCATTTTCATACTCCTTCTGAACATCTTATCGATGGCATGACCTTCCCGATGGAAATGCATATTGTCACCAGCATTCCTGCCAAAGATAAAAATGATACTCCCCGTTACCTGGTGATTGGCATATTATTCAAAATGGGTCAGGCCAATAAGTTTATTGATGATTTTGTAAGCCTGATACCAAAAACTGAACATGCCATAGCCCCTTTAAAAGCAGGTACGGTAAAACTGCATGACCTTTTTTCCAATAATGCACAACGCAATGTGGAAAACTTTTATCATTACCGCGGATCGTTAACAACACCGCCGCACACAGAATCTGTCGAGTGGTTTGTGTTTAAGCATATTATGGAAGCTTCTCCTGAACAGATAAAAACCATTAATGCCATTGAAGGCGATAATGCAAGACACATCCAGGGAACTTTTGGCCGTAGTATCGATTAAGAGTGAAGCTGTTTGATTGGTATAAACAGTTCATAGAATGTACCGTAATAAGGTTGGCTTTACTTAAATATTCATGAACACCTGTTATTCAGAGAACATCAACCACTCATTTCCCGTTCATTCCTGCATGCTCTTAGCAGGAATCTAAATCCATTACTTATAGATTCCCGATAAAAGACTTCGGGAATGACGTGTGAAATAGAAAAATACAGGCACTTTGGTTGTTATTACGAAACGGCAGCAGCCCCTAGTGCTTTAGTGGCCAATATGTGGGTGTTATATTGCATCATAGCTAAAGGCTATGTCACCGTTAAGTGTTGAAAAATTGATTTAGTAAGCTAAAAAGGATTATCAGTTTCCCATTGTTATCTAGCAGGTAAAAGTTGAAGTCGCTCTAAAAGCCCTCTCCTGCTGGAGAGGGAGGGGTGAGGAGAAATCAAATAATTTCTTTTTTCAATATTCTCTTATAAATCAAGAGATAAAAAAGAAATATTGAATTACATGCTGTTTATTTTCTCCTCACCCAAGCCCTCTCCAGCAGGAGAGGGCTTAAGAGCTAACTAAATCTATTAAAAATCCACACTTAACGGTGACATAGTCTAGCTAAAAGCTGAACACTCTTGGTGTTTGACTAACCCAGTTGAAAAAAATCGACAAGCAGTTTAGCCCAATGTACCTGGTAATAGAAAAGGATTAAAAAGAAAGTAATAAAATAAGCAATATGTATTCGTAGTTTTGATTCGCATTGTGCTAGAGCCATTGAAATCAGTAACCAGCCAAAACCGGGAACTGGTGCAACTGCGTAGGTTGTGAGACAAAAAACCAGCAAAGCATAATCACGGGTTTTATAGAGCAGGCTGTTGATTGGTGACAGAAAGCAGCAGGCAACGATAATCTGATCTAATACATTCCACCATGTTGCAATAACAACCAATACGTGAAATTCGGCCGAGATTGGAACAACTTCACCATGAGAAAGAGCAGGTGAAAATTGATAGGCATCCAATAACTTTCTGGCATCATCAATCTGTTGATAGCTGATATTTCCAAATAATATTGCAAAGTCTTCAAACCGGTCATCCGTTAAAAATAAATAACGAAAAAAAGTGCCATTCAGATAATTCGCAGCACTAAGCTTCTGAAAGCTCGCCAGTAAAAAAACCAGCCCAATTAAAATGCGCGCATTGTTGGCTAAGATCCTAGGTGAAGATTCACGATAAACATATAAAAAAACTGTCAGACACCATAAAGCTAGCAGATAAGCATGATTGTCAGCCATGGGCCATTGATCAATCACTCTGAAGCCAGTCAGAAAAAATAAACTTAGCCATAATAATGATTGCTTGCGTAATTGGCTTGATAATAGACCGACTGCGGCTAAACTCAGTATGAAAGGGCGAGTATATGGGTTTCCAACTTGAGTAAATAACAAGGTCAGTAATGTTAACTGTGTACTAATATCAGCCGTATTTTTTTGGCTTAACTGTGTTAACGCTGTGATAAGTGGTGTTTTTTTCAATGAGTCGTCTTGTAATCTATCGTGTTCAATTTTTGGTAACTGGGTTTTAGTGTTTCTGGGTCATAATGTGAGACCCATATTTCAACTCGAATAGTAGGAAAAGTATGCTGGTTAAAAGCTAAATAGTTTTCTACTTCGATGGCTAATTTTTGGATGTTTTTGTTATCAGGTAAACTGCGAACCTGTTTGCTAAGTTGTGATAGCTGCTCAGGAATTTCAATTTGTTCCTGAATGATATTGTTTTTGAGCGCAAAAATCTTTATAAACCGCGATGGACCATAATCTGTGGTTGAAAACATGCCATATCCACCACCTAGCCAGGGACTAAGGTGATGATTTTTAACCAGATAAAAATGATAACCTGCTATTAAAATAAAAAACAGGATAGGAAGATAAGAAAATAGTTCTTTGATTGTAATGTAAATCTTCATTTGACTTTTTAGTCAGGTCAGAAATAGCAAACACTTATTTCTGACCTGGATAGTAACAGACCAATTATTAAAACATACGTTCAGAGATTGACCAGCCCAACTCTTTGAGTTTTTGTTTGGCCATAGGACTGGCCGTACCGGCTAAAACCATTTGTTTCTTATTTATTCCCAGTTTAGAAGAAGCTTGGTGACTAAGGAATGTAGCAACTTTTGCCACATCAGCAGTCCACAGTAGATGGTCTAATGGTAAGCATAGAACAAGGTTGTTTTTAGTTGTAAGACCCGCAACGAATGTACCTAAGCCGATAAAGCGCGAGACAGGTGAAAAGACACGGTTAAAGTTACTATACATTTCTGCCTGACGCTGACGAAAAAAAGCAACATCAGGCTCATTGGTACTGGTCGCAAATTTAATGAAAGCGCTTCGATCGGCTGTATTTTTCATAGCGTCTAAAGAACTTACAATAACGGTTTGTTCTCGAGGGGTGAACATACCATTTTCTATGAATAAGTCTATAGTTCCTTCGCTGATCGACATATTCAGCAATTTTTTGCGGTTCATGATACGCAAATCGGCTGGTGCAGTATCACGAAACACTTTATTTAATAAATTGGTGGTGCCTGTAGCTGTTGTAATTGGGCCTGTAACGCCTGCAACGACTAATGACATAGCCAAATTACCGCTATAACCAGACCAGGTTAAGTTATCAAGTGAGTCTTGCAATAATGGATTTCGAGAATATACATCGACATTCATATCATAGGCATAATCTCGTTTGGTTTTGGCAAACCCAATGACGCTTTTTAATCGGTTGTCTTCAGCATCACTACGGGACTGTTCAATAACATTTTCTCCTGCCCTTTTAAATATCTTGCCAACCCCACTAACAGCGTTAGTGACAGTATCAACAGGGCTAGTGACAAGGGTATATGCGCCTACGACGACATCTTTCCCTTTTTCATAAACACCACCGCCAAATTCTTTTAATTTACTTTTTTCTTCAATTTTAGCTATGGCATTTATTTCCTGGACTCGTTTATAGGCCATGGCGGTTGAAACGGCTCTGATTTTTCCATAAGGCGAGTGAATCGTATAAAGAAACAAATAACCATCATTGAGTACATTTCTATCAATAGAGTGATTGCGGCCAAAAATCATACTCTGTGGTAATAAGTCGGATACTTTATAATGTTGTGGGCCTTCAAAGGGGCCTGTAGGGTATGGGATAGTGGTTAATTGTTTAGCGGGGTTTAAATGATCGTTACCAGAGTTTTTTGCCGATTTGCTGGCTTTTGTCGCGCAAGATGCGAGTATCAATGACAGACAAATTAGGGTGATAATTTTAGTGTATCGTGTATTCATAATTTTAGTCCGTAGTTACAAGCGATTGACAGCGTTCATTAACGATAGCTGAAGTATTCTTATTGCCTACGCCATTAGCTAACAGAGCAATAATACGGTCATCAGTGTCATAGCCAATGTGAGCTTCAAGTGGGTTAGCCATATCAACACCAAATGCCTTGATAATTTTGGCTACATTAATATTGATGTTGGTGATATCAACACAGAGTCTTGAATCTAGATAACGGTCAATAAATCCATAGGGTATAGCATAACTGAGTATATCGTTAGGATCACTGAATGCGATGATAGAGGTTTGGCTGAGTATACGTGAATTGTAATTCTCTCCCTCTTTATGACAATAAGCGTCCCATTGACCAGTGACTGCCGGTAATTTACGGCCTAGCTGTAACATGGGTAATTGATTGGATAGCATATAAATAGGAATTTTCTTTTGTTGAAATGTTTGAACCAATTCTTCAGGGCGATCCATACCTCTTATTTTGCCAGTTGTATTGCCAAATAATGCGGCAATACGTTGTAAACCGTCAATGGTTATTCTGCTACCGAGACTATGAGAAATTAAAGCATAATGATCACTTTTCATGTTATTAACAGATTTTTCATTCGGAATACATGCTTGATTTGATGTGGCTGGTAAATCTCCCCATTGAGCAGAAATCAGCCAGCAAAAAGATTGTGCAAAAGAAATGAGTATATCTTCTCGACTTTCTCCCAGGTAAATCATTGGGTCAGGGCTGGTATCATTAGAAAACTTCTTTAAAATGTCATTTACGGCAGTCCTGCGAAAAGAATATTCTCCTGAATTATCGTAGGATAGCATCTCCTTTTGAGCCGCAGTAATTTCTGACCAGGTTAATTCGTAAAATAAAAGCTCATGACTTTTATCTTTATTGGTTAAATGGCTAATTCTAAGATTACCCAGTTCTTTGGTGTTATCAAGCGGGTCAGTCAGGGCAATGTTTTTGGTAACTTTACCGATATACTTCAGCTTCATTTCATTAGATAGCTTTTCCATAAGCTGAGTTGAATAACCGGGTATGTGGTTGCCTACGCCATGTACCATTAACACTTTTGCTGTACCAGTAGAATCTTTTACCTGTGGAGCTAAACCTTGAAATGGTTCGCCTCTAATTTGGCAGATACGGGTATCTTCTGCCTCTGTTTTATCTAAAACAGCTTCAACCATACCTCTGCCAATACTGCTGCAGCCATTGAGTAGAATTATGCTTGTTATGATAATACTATGTGATAATTTCAAAATGATCTCCAGGGCTAAATAGATAAAACTAAATTATTGTGCTGTTAACGCATACTACATTTAAATGGTTAAATATTTATTAATCTCTTGTAAGTCAGCTTCACTTAAACTACCTGCGGCCTCTTTTAACTTTATACCGTTGATTAAATAATCATAACGACTTCTAGAATGGTCTCTCATAGAGCGATAAAGGTTTCGCTGTTCGGCTAATATATCTACCATCGTTCTAGTGCCAACCTGGAAACCTGCTTCCGTTGCTTCTAAAGCACTTTCTGAGGATTTAACTGCAGCTTGTAGGGCTTTTACTCGACTTAGACTTGATACGACATCTCTATAGGCGTTTCTAACTTGCCGAGTAACCGTTCTTTTTACTTTAGTCAGATTTTCTTTTTCTCGTTGATAATTGAACTGAGCTTGTTTGCTACGGGAATGCACTGCGCCGCCTTCAAATAGTGGTAGATTAAGTTGTAAGCCAACACTTTGGGTATCACCTCGTAGCCCAAAAGTACTGGTATTGTCCTGAACCCCATAGTTAGCAACAATATCGATAGTAGGTAAATGGCCACTTTTTTGCAAGTTAATTTCTTTTCGAACAACCTCTGTTTGGTTTAATTGAGCAATTATATTGAAATTATTATTTTCAGCTGCTTTGGACCATGAAGTTATATCAGCTGGTTCGGGAAAATTTAATGGAATACTTTCTTGTAATGAGTTCAATTTAGCTACATTTTCACCAATGATTTCTCTTAAATCTTCTTTGCTTTTGTCTAGTAAATTAACTGCTTCAATTTCATTGGCGATGGATTGATCATACCCGGCTTGAGCTTCATGAACATCGGTAATAGCAATCAAACCTACTTTAAAGCGTTGAGTAGCTTGTTCCAGTTGTTGCCCAATCGCTTTTTTTTCTGAGACTGTAAACTCAAGGTTATCCTGAGCGGCCAAAATATTAAAATAGGCTTCCGATGTTTTAACAATCAATTCCTGATAAGTTGCTTGGTATTGTGCTTCGGACTGTGCTATTTGGTTATCGGATTGATGTAACTGAACCCAGTGTCCCCAATTAAAGACGGGTTGTTTAAAATTGATGGTAAATGAATGATTCCAGTAATTTTGTGTTCCACTAAGCTGAAAAGTTGATTTTTTATTATTTAATCGTTGTCTGGAACTAGACCCAGAGAGTGAAATAGTTGGTAGCATTTGTGCAATGCTTTGTGACCTGAATTCAGCTGTTGAATATTGGTTTAAATAGGCGCTTGTTAATTCAGGATTGTTTTCCAAAGCCAGTTGATGGGTTTCAATTAAATCTTGAGCATAACCATATTGAAGTGGTGATACAGCAAGTAGAATTGCAACAGTTTTTAATTTGAGCATATTAAACCTCGGTAGGTCTATTTCAAGAGCATATAGATTATGGCCTTTTGTTTATATATCCATTTTAAGTAATTTAAGGTAAAAAGTAATTACATTTGTTGTTAGTATCTATATATTATAGTCGTTAACAGTTAAGAATAAAGCGTGAGAATTGATATTTGGAATTCGATTGGTTAATTTTCCGCTACTGTTAAAATCTTTAGCAGGAATCTAAATCCATTACTTATAGATTCCCGATAAAAGACTTCGGGAATGACGTGTGAAATAGAAAAATACAGCCACTTTGGTTGTTATTACGAAACGGCAACAGCCCCTAGAAAGATTTTCAAACTGATCAATAATTTAGGGTGATCAAACAAAAAATGATAATAAATTAAATCAAGTTTATATTGTTAGTCGGTGTCATATTGAGCCGAACCATGTGGCTATGTGGTGACTTGATTTAATGAAGTGGAGCATCCCACTTATGATGAATTGTGACGTAAAGATTTTGATATATGACGGGAATGTCAGTTGCATTGTTAACTAACTACGTATATCGCTCTCCAATAGGAAAAGTAAATCGTTGAACTCGATAATTCATAAAAACCCCCCTAGTAACAGGGGTTTATGATTATTTGTTTACATAAGTTGTGATGTATTCCTCAGAACGGAATATCATCATCAAAGTCTTCATAAGATGCTGGTGGTGGCGCATCTGGAGGCTGTTGGCTGGGCGCAGTAGCAGGTTTTGGTTGATGTGTAGGTGCTGATTGTGGGGCAGAGTAAGCAGCAGTATTTGCTTGTTCATTACCAAAATTTCCTGTACCGCCACTTTTGCTGTCAAGCATTTGCATTTGCTCGGCAATAATCTCTGTTGTGTAGCGGTCTTGTCCATTTTGGTCTTGCCATTTTCGAGTACGAATGCGACCTTCTATATACACTAAACTACCTTTTCTTAGATATTCTCCTGCGATTTCAGCGATACGATTGAAAAAAGAAACGCGATGCCATTCGGTTTCTTCTCTGCGCTCACCAGATTGTTTGTCTTTCCATCGGCGAGATGTTGCTAGGCTGATATTGGCTACAGCGCCACCACTTGGCATGTATTTGACTTCTGGGTCAGCACCTAATCTTCCGATTAATGTAACTTTATTTAGCATTGATAATAGTGTTTGTCGTTTTGGTATAGTTTTGTTGGTTGGGGTGGTTTTTTTAGTGAGGCTAAAAAAGTAACCCAACGACGCCTTATGATATAGCAGATGTTGGGTTACGTTGGACGTAATCAGCTCCTGTTTCAAACGTCACTTGCACATCCTTGTGCTTCGTCTCGCTAAGCTAACACTGCCTACAGTATAACAATTGATTGTTAAAAGGCTTATGTTTTAAATTGACCAACCGCAGTGCGTAATTGATCTGCCAATTCTAGTAGATCTTGACATGCTTTGGATGTGTTTCTAGCACCAATTGAAGTATCGTTGGTAACCTCGCTGATATTGTTGATGTTGCGGTTTATTTCTTCTGCTACTGCTGTTTGTTCTTCAGCGGCCCCCGCAATTTGATTGTTCATGTCACTAATAGTGTCTATGCGTTCACTAATAGTGGTGATTGATTCACCTGCGGAAGCGGCTTGATCTACACTGGATGCAGCTTGTCGTCTACCATTATCCATTACGCTAACCGCTTGTTTTGCACGGGTTTGTAAGCGCTCAATGGTTTGCTGGATTTCAAGGGTAGAGTTTTGTGTTCTGCTGGCAAGTGTGCGCACTTCATCGGCAACAACAGCAAATCCACGACCTTGTTCACCTGCTCGTGCTGCTTCAATTGCAGCATTTAAGGCAAGTAAATTGGTTTGTTCTGCAATACCTTGAATGACACTTAATACTTCGCCAATGCTGTTACTGTCATTTTCTAATTCATGAATGACGTTGGCAGCATTTTCAACTTCTGATGCCAGTTGATTAATACCATCAACTGCCTGAGTGACAATGTTTTTACCTGTTGCAGCTTCTGTATCAGCAGTTCCTGCGGCATCAGAGGCGTTGATGGCATTGCGGGCGACTTCTTGCACTGTTGCTGTCATTTCTTCCATAGCTGTTGCAACTTGAGTGGTTTCAGCCAGTTGTCTTTCAACACCTTGTTCGGTTGTTTCTGAAATTTTTGCTAGATTATGTGAGGCAGTTGCCAATTGTTCACTGGTAACGCTAATGTTAGCAATGGTTTTAGCGATTTTCTTGACAAAAGTGTTAAAACTTCCTGCTACCCATGCAAATTCAGACTTACCCTTAACATCAAGGCGAGAGGTTAAGTCTCCTTCACCACTGCTAATAGCTTGAAGTTTTATGGCGAGACTGGTTAGTGGAGCGATAATGATTTTGTTCATCACAAAATAGCCCGTTGTAGCAATAACGACAAGCGTGATAATAAAAAATCCTATGGCTAACCATATATCATATTGTAATTCTGCAAGGCCCTCAGAGATTGGGGTGATGATTTCAAAGGCACCATGTAAGTCGCCTTGGCGCTTGTTCTCCATAGGGTAGCCCAAAATGTCAGTGCCTTGACTGTTACCCCATACTTCTTCTGAAGTGTTAGGGTTGCCGTGGCATAGCTCACATTGCTTATCAAGTTTAACGGGTCTGAAGTACCTGATTTCATTTTTTTCTTCGTCAACGAAGCTGTAATCAGTGGCTGATGGATTGCTTTGAAAATACATTAGTGCTTCGCGTTCAATAGAATCAGCTTCATTTTTAGGGTTTCTTGCGCCAACTCTAGGTGCTTTAAAGCGAAAGTTGCCTTCTAGTGATTTTTCTTCGATGACATCCCAGGCGTTTGCAACAGGTACGGTTGCAAAGACTAAAGATTTGGCTTTTGAGGCGGATTTATCCTGAATTAATGCTCTAAGTGATTCTGTGGTGTATAAGCCTTGATCCCATTTTTTTATGGCATTGTTACGAATAGATTCGGAGACAAGGAGTAATTGTTTGGACGCATTAATGTGGGTATTGATTACTTTGTTTTTTTCATTGTTTGCGTATATAAAAAGTAAGGCAATAGCTAAGACACTTAATACGGACATAGTGATTGCAATTACTTTAACGCCGACAGAATGCCAGTTCATCATTAGCATGGTTGTTTTCTCCTGGTGCTTTTAAAGCCAAAGGTTTTGTTTTTATTTTTATTTTGTTGTAATTAAGCTGGTGATACCATCTTATACAAAGGACTAATTAGGATATAATCGTTCGCTACATTACCGTATCGGTCATTTTATTACAAACTTTAAGTTTAATATGAAAAAAACGCGCGTTCTCTTTGTTTGCATGGGTAATATTTGCAGGTCACCAACTGCAGAAGGTGTATTTTCTGCCTTGGTTGAGACTCAAAAAATTAGTGATCAGTTTGTCATTGATTCAGCGGGAACACATGCTTATCATGTCGATGAGGCACCTGATTTACGTTCTCAGAAAGCGGCTAAAGACAGAGGTGTTGATCTTGCTAATATAAAGGCTAGAAAAGTAGTTTTTGGCGATTTTGAAGATTTCGATTATTTATTGGCCATGGATAGTGATAATTATTCAATATTAATTGAGGCTTGTCCTGAGCAGCATAAAGATAAAATAAAGTACTTTTTGGAATATGCGCCTCAGCTTTCCACGAGAGAGGTTCCTGATCCTTATTATGGTGGGAAATATGGTTTTGAGCTGGTGTTGGATATGATAGAAGATGCATCTGTTGGGTTTTTGAATTCATTAAAATAAGTTGGAGATTAAGAAATGAAAAAGACATTGCTGTGGTTACAAATTGCGTTGTTTGGCTGTTGGGGTAGGAAGTGTTTCGGCAGATGAGAGTAAAAAAATCACGCATGTGGTGATGGTTTGGTTAAAGGAGCCGGGTAATGAGCGGCAGCGTTCGGCTTTTATTAAAGCCAGTGAACAGTTGGGCAGTTTGCCTGGTATCGTTAATCGTCATGTAGGTGTTGTGCGTTCAAGTGATAGAGCTATTGTCGATGATACTTTTGATGTGGCTGTTACGGTGACTATGGAAAGTGAGGCGGCGCTGAAAGCGTATTTAAACAATCCTAAACATAAAGAAATCCTACAAAAGAAAATAAAGCCACTTACTAATAGAGTGGTTGCTTACGACTTTATAAGCCAGTAAGGGAGCTAGATATGGCAATTATTTCCAATACAGTAGGGTATCTTGATGGTGGTGTTTTGCTTGAAGGATTTTTTGCATATGATGACTCCTTTGAGGGGCGGCGACCCGCAGTTATGATTAACCATGCTTGGGCAGGGCGTAATGATCTTGTTAATGAAAAGGCTTTAAAGCTCGCTGAATTGGGTTGTTTTGCTTTTGCTGCTGATATGTATGGTAAAGGTGTTCTGGGGCATTCTACTGAAGAAAACGCCGTGTTAATGCAGCCTTTTATGGATGATCGTGGATTTTTGTTATCTCGAATGCAGGCTGCTTTGTATGCCATAAAGCTAATGCCTTGGGTTGATGATAACAAGATTGCCGCAATTGGTTATTGTTTTGGTGGTTTGTGTGTATTAGATCTTGCTCGGTCTGGTGCGGATATTAAAGGTGTGGTGTCTTTTCATGGCTTGCTGGGTGCACCAGAACACAGTCAGAAACCAGCGATAACAGCCAAGGTGCTGGTATTGCATGGTAATGATGATCCTTTGTCATCTGCTGAGCAGCTGGAAGCTTTACAACAAGATTTAACTCAAGCAGGGGCAGATTGGCAGTTGCATAGTTATGGCCATACTATGCATGCGTTTACTAATCCTGAGGCAAATGATCCTGACTTCGGAACCGTTTATCAGGCGGATGCAGATAAGCGATCTTGGCAGAGTATGAAAAACTTTTTAACTGAGATTTTTGAATAAATTTAATGCACAGGTAGGCGTAAATTCTTAACTAGAGAGATTCTGTATTGTATTCAGTATTTAAATATAGGTAAGTGATGCTGGGTGTCTTTTTGGTATGATCTTGACATGTTTTAGGGTTCTAAAAAGTTGATTTCTAGTGAAAGATTTGGGTCGTTATGGGTGCTTTATTTGGATTGAATCTTATATCGGTTAGCCGGGCTAAAGTGCCGGTTAAATTATTGTTGCAACTGTGGTGCTCATCACAGTTTTTGGGTTTTTGTGTGCTTTAAAACATTACTCCCAAGTTGTTAAAGTGGTTTTGTGAGCGTTAATCTTGATGCTAAAAATCACCTTAAGTCTTTCTTGTTGAACCTTTCTCCTTTTATCTCAAAAATTTGTTATAATTGACCGGTTTTTTAATCGAGTTATATCACTGCATAAACGGATGTTTAAGCTTGAGTGGTATTACGAT
>WTAG01000047.1 GCA_013139755.1 Methylomarinum sp.
ATACAACCTAGACACACTCATTTCATATCGTGAACATAAATTCCAAACAACTAAACAAACTGATATGGAATATAAAAGAGCAATTGGCCATGTCCACGCATATAAACAATTACTTTCTTTAATAGAAAAAAAAGGAAATAAAAAAATTGAATCGCTGGTTGTAGAACAATTTTGGACAACCCTAATAACTGCTGGATGGATAACAGGTGAAAACCGACAACTCAACCTTTCTTTGAAATACTACATTACTGCTTTACTATTAAAACCATTGAAATTAAATCCTTTGAAAGGTATTGTTTCATCATTATATAAAATAATAAAAAATTAGCGTTCCAATCAAACAAAATTTGACAATAAAACATCAATAAATGAAAGTATTATTCTTAACAACGCACTCATATATACCTCAACGCTCTGGTGGTTCAGAATCGTCGACTAATGAATTATGTAATATACTTGTTGAACGAGGACACAATGTAGCTGTTATATCATCTTTAGTCCCTAACACTAAAATTTGGTTGCTTAATCGTATAAAGTCTAAAATCACACAAAAAAAGGCTCCTGTAGATAATTATGCTGGCTATCCTGTTTATCGATCTTGGAATATTCTAGAAGGATTAAGTGAAGTAATAGCAGAATTTCTCCCAGATTGTGTAGTGACCCAAGCAGGAGAATGTATACCTATAATTAAACAGCTCGTTAGAATGAAAATAAAAACCTTTATCTATTTACGTGATGTAGAATTCCAGATGCATGGGGGCGACTATTTTAACAATAAGTTTCTACAATACATTGCAAATTCCAACTTTACAGCTCAACGATTTCACGAAACCTTTGGAATACCGGCCCATGTTATTCCTCCACTGATCAACTATAACAAATATCAGGTCAATAGCAGCAAAGAGAAGGTTTTATTTGTTTGTCCAAAAAAAGAAAAAGGGCTAGATATTGCTCTAAAGCTTGCAGAAAAAAACCCCGATATTCCTTTTTTATTTCTTGAGTCTTGGCAGTTAAATGAAATAGAATTGAATGCATTGCACAATGAGATAAAATTACTGCCAAATATTGAGTTTTTGCTTGCTCAGGCAGACATGAAACCAATATACGCCGTAACAAAATTAGCATTAGTACCAAGTAGCTGGGAAGAAGCGTGGGGACGTATTGCTAGTGAGGCCCAAGTAAGTGGCATTCCCGTGCTAGCAAGCAATAGGGGCGGACTTCCAGAATCAGTTGGAAATGGCGGGGTGTTGCACAAAATAGAAGAGGATATTGATATTTGGTCAAAATCATTAAGAAAAATTTGGTTTGATAAAGATTACTACAAAAAATTAAGTAATAACGCGAAAATTCGCTCACAAAGGCAAGAAACCCAACCCGAGTATTTAATAGATAAATTCATCAATTGTCTAAGCTCATAAACTGCAAGAATTAGGTGAAAAATGAAAATTACTAATCAAATAATTCAATTTGTTAAAAAAATACCTGGCATACAACAACTGTACAACTTTATATTTAAAAATACCCCCGGCTCCTGGATTTTTACCAAACAAAACCTCAGCTGGTTGTTCATTCCATCAAATTATAAAAGCCTACCTTTTAATTACAAAATTTTCTCTATTTTTTGTCACTATACTCTTAAGAATAACAATAAATTTATTGGTTCAGAAGTTATTCATTACCTGCTTTCTTCATTTACACGGGTATGCAATCTAAAGAATTATTGCTCAATAGATATTAATTCTTATACTGTTTTTCTATCGCTCACTGACCCAAGATCATTAATCGTACCAAATGAAATAGAAAATGGAAGAGAAATTGCTTTACTTCATGATTTTTTAGAACCCGGTGATACATTTGTTGACATTGGTGCAAACCACGGTTCTTTTTCAATAGTTGCAAGTAAAATAGTTGGCCAAAATGGATTGGTCATGGCAATCGAACCACAACCCATCCTAGCTAATTTAATTGAGAAATCCCTTTCAACTAATGCTTATTCTCCATTCAAAGTATTTCAAGTTGCCTGTTCAGATAAAAATGGAACAGAAAAATTCTATATACCTAAATCAACCTCTGGATCTGCCGGTGTTTTTAAAGGTTTTTCTGCCATTTCGGCTACAGAAGAAATAACTGTAGAACTCATAAAATTTGATAATCTGGTTAGCAATTATTCATTAACTGGAAATCTATTTTTTAAACTTGATATAGAAGGTTCAGAATTAAATTTCCTTAAGGGCGCTTCAAAAGGAATAAAAATGAAACAGCCCAAGATTATGATAGAAATAAATCCAAGGTCTATGAATGCCGCTGGAACGACTTCAAACGACTTAATTACATTATTGAATGAATTAGGTTACTCTAACTACAGAGAAATAAAAAACTCCACAGTAAATTCATTGAATACACTTAATTTCTCACGTCAACAAAATATTATAATTCTTCCTAAAAAAACATAAATGAATACAAATTCATACACATGTAACAATATTTAGAATATGAAATATTCACTACATATACGTAATAAACTATTAGGCTCATTGAGAGCCCTGGATAATTGGCTGTATGAGGGCAGAAAAACAACCCGAATATTATTTATATTTACTGATTCTTATGGATTTTCTTGTCAAGTCCCTATAATACAAGCCCTAGAATCTCACTCGAATGTTTATATGCGAGTGACTTCGGAAAAAAGTACTCCATTAAGGAATATTCAATGTGCCACAGCACAAGAACAAGAAATATTTAACCGATATTTTATAGGCAATAAAAGAGCTACGTTTTTGAAATGGCACCTAACCCTAGATACTCACCTTAATAGCTTCTACCTAAAACGCAATGCCCTCCGTATTGGAATGCATCACGGCCCTGGATTTGGAATTTTAGGCAGCAAAATCCACCTCGTGCAAAATTATGATATTTTTTTAGGTCTGTCCCGAGCTGAACGATACTTTTTAGAGCAAATAAAACCTGATGTTTTCACAAATAACAGAGCTTTTTTTGCTGCTGGCTTCCCTAAAGCCGATAAGTTAATAAATAAATCTGCCGATAACTCAGAAATATTTACCCGCTTAAATATTAACAACAAGCCAAACATCCTGATTACCTCACACTGGCAGCCAACCTCCACCATAGGTACATTTGGGAGCCAAGTTTTTGCAATACTTGCGCAGGCATTTCCAGAGCACAATATTATTCAAACGGGTCACCCTTGGCTTTGGAAAAACCATAAGAAAATAGAAGGTCTAAATCCGAGCGTTCTTATCAAAGAGTTTCAAGATATCGCCAGTCAAAATGAGAATGCATATTTTCTGCCTTATGAAAATGCTGAGGAACTTTTATTGATTAGTGACATGCTAATCGCTGACCATAGCTCAATCATAACGACATACTGTTTATTAGATAAACCTATCGTCTGGTTTGATAATCCTGATGTTAGCTTTGCCATCCCAGAAATAAGAGAAGCCTATAGACAAGCTAGCAACACCTACACTCAATTAGATCAACTAATTAACGTATGTCAGCTTGCAATAAACGATCCAAAAGAAAAAACCTTAGGACGCGAAAAAATGCGCCATATTTTTTACGCTAACCAAGGCAATGCAGGCCCCAAAGCCGCTGAAATTTTAATGGCAATAGGCTCTATCAGTAGCCCCCATTCTTTACATTGGAAAAAAGTGATCGACCTTAGCAACCAAGCCGAACATACGGCAACAGTCAATAGCACAATAAAATCAGCTAATTAGTAACAACAGAAATTTTCGCAGGCACACATAGCTAAATGACTAATTTTTACGAGTTCACTAATTATTATCAAAGCAGCTATAATTAACCTATAAAAATAAAGATAAAGGCCGATTAAATCCATGTTTCTCAATCAAATAAACAAAATACTCAAACTCCCTTTCCGCTATAAACCCTGGAAGCCTCAACACCTAAAGATTATTCTTGCAGAACTAGGCGGCATAAATAAACAGCCTATCCAATCAGACTTAGTGCATTTGGAAGCAACTATCAACTGGCTTTGTCGAGCTCAAGATTTAAGAACCAACCACCCTGATGCTGGCGGGGTTTCAGCAGGCTGGAGCTTTGAAGATGGCTGGTTACCCAGTTATCCAGAAACGAGTGGCTATATCGTAGAAACATTCCTCGCAGCCGAAAAAATACTTAAACGCCCTGAACTACAAGAGCGCGCCAATAAAATTTTAGATTGGGAACTCTCCATACAAAATCAAGATGGTTCGTTCCCTGGACACTTTGGAGAGTCCGGCAGTAAACCCGTTATCTTTAATACGGGGCAAATCATGCACGGTCTAACTAGCGGCTACCAACAACTCAACAGAAGCGAGTGCTTAGAATCAGCCGTACGTGCTGGGCATTGGATGTTACAGCAACAAGATCAAGATGGTTGCTGGCGACGTTCGACACACAATAACACGCCGCATACCTATAATACTCGGGCGGCTTGGGCTTTATTGCGAACCGCCTTAGCTGCCAACGACAAACAACTAGAACAATCCGCTATTAATAATATCAACTGGGCGCTAACGCAACAAACAGACAGCGGCTGGTTTAAAACTAATGCCTTTACTCTTGGTAAAGCCCCTTTCACTCATACCATAGCCTATGCTATTCTAGGCATACTCGAAAGTGGGCTATTACTTAATGATGAAGGCATGATTCAAGCAGCCATCAAAGCAGCAACAGCGCAAGCCAAACAACAACGAGCAGATGGCTGGTTAGCGGGGACTTATACGGATAACTGGCAACCCGCCAGTCAGTATTGCTGTTTGACAGGCTTGGCCCAATTCTGCATAATTTGGCAACGCATGATAAACGTTTGCCATCAAGATGATTTGACACAAGCGACAAAAAAAGGACTAGAATACTTAAAATCTAATCAACGCATACTAGGCGATAATACACCTCAAGATGCAGGAATAGCAGGCTCCACACCTATTTGGGGGCGTTATTCCATGTTTGAATATCCAAATTGGGCAGCTAAATTTTTTGCCGATGCATTAATGTATAATATGACTAACATCAGTATTCCGAACACAAAATAAATCATGCCTCAACTATCAGTTATTATTCTCTGCGGTCAATCACCACGCCACCTGTATTTTGCCAACCAATTGAGCAAAGCGTATAACGTGCAAGCGATTATTCAAGAAGGCGGTCACGACGCGCCACTAAAAAAAATCATCCATTTATTGCAACACCCAACAAAACTCTGGCGCAAAATTTGTCGCTGGCTACGTGATCGCAAACGCTATACAGGCAATAAGGAAGCTAAGTTTTTCTTTAATGACTCGCCAGCACAATTAGACAGGCAAGACCTCAGACAAGAAGTGCCTCATATTAACCACCCTGATGTTATTCAAATAATAGAAAAACATAACCCTGACTTAATAGCTGTATTTGGTACTTCCCTTATAAAAGGGGAGCTATTGAATAAAGGACGCTTAGGCATCATTAATTTACACGGCGGCTTATCACCCGAATACCGGGGGGCTGACTGTACCTTCTGGGCTTTATATAATGAAGAGCCGGAAAAGGTCGGTTGCACCCTCCATTATATTAATGCCGGTATCGATACCGGCAATATTATTGCCCATGTATCACCAGAAATAAAAGATAATGATGATGAACTTAGTTTATTTTGGCGTGCCGTACAAGATAGTACAGATACCTTCGTTGAATTACTGGATCGATTAAAAAATGAACAAATGTTAGGCTCAGTTCAAACAGATAAAGGTTCACTCTATCAAGTGAAAGATCGCGCTCTTAATCACGAAAAAAAGCTAGACACCCTGTTACAGAATGGCTTATTAAAAAACCTTAATCTGAGTAAACGGGTCGTTTGGTTTTAGTATTGAAAGTGCTTTAACCAACAACAAATTTACGCTTAAATAAATCCGATCAATACAATAATATTTCTATATTAAATATGATACAAATCGCCAAAAACATATATACCTATCGAGAACTCATTGCTGCTCTGGTATGGAAAAACATCGTAGTACGCTATAAACAAGCTTATCTGGGGCTGTTATGGGCAGTATTAAAACCCCTTATGCTGATGCTAATTTTCACTTTAGTCAAAAGCTTTGTTGGCATTGAATCTGGTGACATACCCTACCCAATTCTGACTTTTGCCGCGTTATTACCTTGGATTTTCTTTCAGGAGTCCTGCTCGGAAGGCATAAACAGCGTGACTGCCAACTCCCCATTAATTAAAAAAATTTATTTTCCGCGCGAAGTCTTTCCCTTAACAGCCATGATGACTAAGCTAGTCGAACTAACTATTAGTTTTATTATTCTTGCTGGCTTAATGATTTACTATCAAATGATGCCCACTGTTTATGCTCTATGGGTACCCGCGATTATTCTTTACACCATGCTGATAGCGCTTACTATCAGTTTTTTTGGTGCTGCGCTTAATGTCTATTACCGCGATGTAGCTCAGGCACTACCTGTTGCTTTATCACTGCTAATGTATGGTTCTCCCGTTATTTATCCGTTAACCTTAGTACACAAAAAATTAGTTGTAGAACAAGCCGCCGGCGCTTGGTCTAATGACCTATATACTTTGTATACACTCAATCCTCTGGCAGGCATTATCGACAGCTTTCAACGCGTTATGCTCAAAGGCATTCCACCTGATTTTGATGCCATATACCCAGGGCTTGCACTGACTTTAGTCATACTTCCTTTCAGCTACCTATTTTTTAAACGTGCTGAGAATTGGTTTGCCGATGTGATTTAAATTAACATATCAAACAATTTCTGTAGGGCGGACTTCAGTCGGCTAAGCAACGCACATAAAATAGTTTAAACAACTTTCTGGGGAGCAGGCCCGATTTTAGTGTGTCATTCCGACCTTAGGAGGAACCTTGATGTTAATGCGAGCACAAAGGAACAAGACCGCTCCTACGTCGAGATGACATTTTTCTTGCATTTAGAATTGCACTAAAAACTCAGTAATGCATCCCATTGTGTCGATTTTATTTCATGCTCAGTCCTAACTAACTAACTAACTAACTAACTAACTAAAGATCCCTTAATTAAAAATTAATCTAATGAAAACAGATACCCTCTTCTATCGTTTATTTAAAAACGCACCTGAACTCGTCCTTCAGCTTGCGGGTTTGGATTATACCGATACACAAAAGTATCGTTTCAACTCAGAAGAAATCAAACAAACCGCATTTCGCTTAGATGGCATTTTAACCCCCCCTCACAAAAAGATACGGATTTACCCATTATTTTTATCGAAGTTCAATTTCAAAAAGATACCAATTTTTACAGCCGTTTTTTCTGTGAAATATTTTTCTATTTACATCAAAATAAACTAGCACACCCTTGGCAAGGGCTTATTATTTATCCCACACGTAAAACTGAAACAACAAATATTCAGCACTATACAGAACTGCTACAATCTAAGCGAATCAAACGTATCTACCTAGAAGACCTTGAAAATCAGACTTACTCATTTGAGAAAATAGGTCTACAATTAATACAACTAATTGTCACAGAAGAACACCAGACCCTAAATAAAGCACTAAATATTTTACAACAGCTTAAAACTTATCCCGATCAACACACCAGCTTACACTGGCTAGAGTGGGTAGAAACAATTCTGGTTTACAAGCTACCCAAACTCAGTCGTCAGGAGATCCAAGAAATGTTAGGTTATAATGATATAGAATTAAAGCAAACCCAATTTTACCAGGATGTTTTTAGTGAAGGACTTCAAGAAGGTGAAATTACTATCATCCTAAAGTTACTCAAGCGCAAATTTGGCCCACTAAACGAAAAAATACGCCTTGCAATTCAAACCCTAAATGACAAACAACTCGAAGCACTGAGTGATAATTTACTGGATTTTAGCTCAAAAAATGAGCTTGATAACTGGCTAAAACAAAACCAATAAACCCCAGAAAAGGTAAATATTCAGATACCCTATTTGCGTAGAATGGGTAGAATGAAATGCCTGCTTTTTAGGCATGCAGTGAAACCCATCAATACCTTGAAAATTGATGGGTTTCGCAAAAAAACACTCTACCCATCCTACAAAATGTGTCAATTTTTTTGAGGGGGAAGCCTGAATAGTTACCCAAAAAAATATTAGCAAGCACAAAAAAACTAAAACTATGCCGATTATAGAAGTTAATCATCTCACCAAAGAATACCAGTTGGGTCATATAACCAGCCTAAAAGAAACAGCTCTAAATACTTTAAGACGACTCACTTTTCAGCCCACCCAAGAAAGAGAGCGTTTTAAAGCCTTAGATGATGTCAATTTTCATATTAATGAAGGCGAAGTCGTGGGCATTATTGGCCACAATGGCGCAGGAAAAAGCACCTTACTCAAACACCTAGCCAATATTAGCAAACCCACCAAAGGCGAAGTGATTGTTCGCGGCAGTGTAGCGCCTTTAATTGAAGTCGGTGCCGGCGTTAATCCTGAACTAACGGGACGGGAAAATATCTTTCTAAATGGGGCAATTCTGGGTATACCTAAAAAAATAATTAGACGTAAATTAGATGAAATTATAGAGTTCTCAGAACTAGAAAGATTTATCGATACTCCCGTAAAACGTTATAGCTCTGGCATGAAAATAAAGTTAGGCTTCTCCATCGCGACAAGCATGGATGCAGACATTCTTATTGTCGATGAAGTTTTGGCTGTAGGTGATTTAGCATTTCAAAGGAAATGTTTTGATCGAATGGAAAACCTAATTAAAAACCAAGGAAAAACAGTACTGTTAGTAAGTCACAATATAAGACAAATACAACGCTTATGTAATCGTTGCATTTTATTATCTAGTGGTAAAATCATAGAAGATGCTCAACCAAAACAAGTCTGTGATATATATTACGCCCAAAGTGACACCAAGATACAAAAACAAACTTCAAAGCAAGTTCAAACTGCCTCTTCTAAAAACTGGAAATCAACAACAGATTTCAACTTAATTGATCTTGCAATTATAGACCACAAAAAAAACAAAGTTAACGACATACCCTATTTAAGTGACCTTGTAATAAGTATAAAATTTCATGTGTCCTCTGAACAAAAGCAACCTACCTTTGGAATAGGCATTCATACGACGGATTTTTTATATCTAACAACTCACAATAGTGAAGAACAACTAAAAATCGACAAGATTCTCCCAGGGGACCATGAAGTTCTATGTAAAATTTCACACTTACAATTATTACCTGGCGTATACTCTATTCGAATGGGAGTAACTACTGGAACAGCAGCAGCAACTCTTTTTTATGGTGAAAATTTAATTAACTTTACAGTTAAAAATGATCCTAAAAACCCTATTCCCATTACTCAGCGGGATGGTTTTTTTGCATTAAATGCAACATGGAAGTACTAAATAAATAACAAAAATAAAATAGTGAAAAAGCCTTTAGTTAGCATAATCACTCCCATTTATAATGGTGAGAATTATTTAGCGCACTCAATACTTAGCGCGTTAAATCAAACTTATACAAATTTTGAATTAATCCTTGTTAATGATGGTTCAACAGACCAAAGCAAGACCATTGCTAAAGGTTATCTAAAAGACTCAAGAATACACTACATTGAACAAAAAAATGCTGGCGTTGCTGCTGCCAGAAATACAGCTATAAAAACTGCTAAAGGCAAATACATCGCTTTTCTTGATCAAGATGATATATGGTTTCAGAATAAACTAGAAATTCAAGTAAGCGCTATTGAACAAGATAATTCTCTTGCTTTTGTCTATTCAAAACAGAATATTATTAATAGTCAAGGTGAAAAGATTCAATTTAACTGGCCCACTGGGGCAAGTGGAAACTGTTTCGAAGAATTATTTGTACGGAATAAAACCACCATTCTTACTGTACTTCTGAGGAAGTCTATTTTAGATGAAATAGGACTATTTAATGAACAACTGTCTGGAACAGATGACTATGAAATGTGGTTACGAATAACGCTTAAACACCCTATTCATTTTATTGACCAGGCACTAGCAAGCTACAGGACACATGATTCTAATGTAAGTAATGATGATTTCAAAATGACTGTACGTGACTTACAAACTATAAATACGGTTCTTCTTCAGCATCCAGAGGTTTATAAAATTATTGACAATACTATAATAAAATCGCGCCTTTATGAGCTTAATAATCAATTAGGAGGGTGGTATGCGTGGAAAAAAAAGAATTTTCTAAAAGCTCGCTTTCATTACCGTCAAGCCATAATAAATAAACCTACTATTGTGCGTCCTTATTATCGCTGGATCTATTGTGCATTAACAGATCATCAGAGAAAATCTTTAAACTGGTATGTAAAAAGATTTAAAATTTTTTTTCATAGTCAATAAATAGTTCACAGATAATATTGTTACCCTTATATAATTGTGATTTTACTGAAATACAGTTTAGCGAATGCTAAAGAAAACATTTTATTTCCAAATAGAATTGCCCCCTCATTCTAACTAAACAAAACTATTTAAAATCTATTAAGTTAAGAAAAAGACAATGAATAAACCATATAATATTCTTTACATTTCCAGTAGAGGTGACTCTGGAGCTGGTGGTGAAAACTATTTACTAACTCTTTTTAAAAATTTAGATCGAAATAATTTCAGGCCTATTGTGGTGTTACCAAAAGATGGCACACTACGTAAGCCTTTGGAAGATCTTGGTATTGAGGTTATTATTATTGAAGCAAACTACAGTTGGTTAAAACCAGATATAGCTTGGTATAATGTTACCGAAGGCATTCAAGATCGGGTTAAAAAGCTTGAGCTCATTATTAATGAAAAAGAAATAGATTTAGTTCATACCAATTCTAATTTAAGATTTGAAGGTGCCCTTGCTGCCCGTTTAGCGGGATCACCTCACCTATATCTTGCACATATTGAATATCAACCTGATATGCCAATTTTTCAGAGACTACCCTTTTCACAGTCTAGCTTTGCTCAGTTAATGGGGGAACTATCAGATCACACTGTTGCTGTTTCTCAATCTGTTGCAAATACCCTTAGCTCACACATTACAGACAATAAACTGACAGTTATCCATAACGGCCTTGTTCTAGATATATTTAATACTGCTTTAAAAAATAAATCAAATTGCCTTAAACAAGAGTTAGGATTAACCGACGATAGCATTTTAATTACAGCAGTAGGCCGTATTACTCCTGATAAAGGGTTTGATTTCTTTTTAGAATCTGCGAACCTCGTTTTGCAAAACAACAAAGATAAGGTTCACTTTATAATTGCAGGAGATGAAGAGAATACTGATTTTACAGACGCTCTAAAACTAAAAACAATTGACTATTCCATTACCAATAATTTTCATTTTTTAGGGTTCAGAACTGATATACCCGACATTCTGGCAGAATCTGATATTTTTGTTCTTTCATCTAGAAAAGAAGGGCATCCTTATGTAATGCTTGAAGCAATGGCATCAGAATGTGCTGTAGTCGCTTCAAACTGTGCGGGTGTTGAAGAGACAATAGAAGAAGGTATTTCTGGCTTTATCGTACCAATCGGTAATATTGATCTGCTTGCCGATCGGCTACAATCACTTATTAATTATAAAGAATCCAGGCTTGCTCTTGCAGAAGCAGCTAGGAAACGTATAGAGGATAATTTTACAGCTGACAAGTCGACTCGCTCATTGATGTTAGTGTATGAAAAACTGTTATCTTTACCTACCAATAAGCCTGGCTCATTCGGTGTGGAGCTTTTCCTGCAAAACTGTACCGAAGTTGCCCATCTTGGGTTAAAAAACATTGAGATGAACGATCGCCTTAAAAAGGTAGAACAACTAGCCAATCTATTATTGGACAATTTTATGATAAAAGCGCTTCGAAGCCTTAAGAAATTTTTACTTAGGAGATGATTTAGCTATGGTAACCATCAATCTTTCCGAGTTATTCCTCGTAAAAGAATCCTCTCAACAACTTAAAACAGTTGGCCTTACACGCTCAATTAGTTCTCTTAAGGCATATGAGAGCATTATAGATCAGTATTCCCAAGTTACCTCTGCTTCCATAAGAATATCTAGTGAAGAGAACGTCACTTTCATTTGTGAACACGCCTATCACTTTGAGAAAGTTGAATCAGGTGGATACCTTGGTCGGCCTATTGATAAGAAACAACCTTTTCTATGGCTCCCAAAACCCCCAATAAAAAGAAAAATCAACACAGATAGACATATTTTATCTGAGCAATCTGCCTCCTTACAGGGGTTGCAATGGATTGACCATACTGCATCCTTTACCCTTAAAACAAATAAAAATACAAACTTTGATCTGGTTATTTGGCATTTTCCCAATGATTTTCCAATTGAAGAAATAACCTCTATCTCCAGCCTTGAATACCAAGGTTCATTTCTCTGGGGCTCGCACGGAAGTGTTAGCTGTCCAGCAGATTTATACAACCACCTTATTCACGGCTCTATCTATGATCTGCGTTACTCTTGGCCACACAATAAAAAATGTTTTTCTGAAAATGAAGCTCATGCACTTTATACATCCTTTTCTGGATTAGAAAAAACTACTGGGAAGTCAATTTATCGTTTTTTCCAACAACAAATTGTTCTCTCTATTATCCAACGACAATCTAACGATGGTGGTTGGTATCATGGCATGTGGACCGATAATACTGAATGTCATTACCGCTTGCATACCAGTGCAGTTCACTTATTACTTGATGAATTCCAGCGAAATGATTGTGAGCAGGTAAAGGCTGCTTTAGTCAAAGGGGTCCAATTCCTCTCTAAAACAACAGATCAACTTGATTGTGGCACCTGGTTTTTGCATGACTCCCTAGAACTAAGTGAAGAGGTTATGAATAGCGGTCCATTCAATTGGATACCAAACAGAGTACTAGGAAAAAGTACGTCTAATATGCTAGTTTTAAATACTCATTTAGATACGACCATTGCAATTAATCGTTATGGTGAGTTAACTGGGGATAAACAATATCAGTCTCTGGTTGATTCAGCGCTGAACTCCACCCGAGCCGTATTGGCTCTGCAACCAGCAAACTGGCTTTATAAACCCTTATTCTGGGCAATTGGCCTAACCATGCTACCAACGGATAAAGCCTCCGCCTTACCTGCTCCCGTACGCGCCATTAAACGGGTAGCATGGCAATATCTGATTAAGAAGTTACCCGACATAAAATCTCGATTTCCTCGCATTGTGATGCCAAATGGTTATATTGATAGAGAATTATCATTACGAACCTGGGCTATTGATTACCAAACGATCAATATAATGGATCTTGCTCGGTACGCTCATGCTTTTCCAAATGCATTTGATGAATCTATCCTTGATAAAGCAATGGAATTTACCCATTCAAGCGGGTTAATTAAACGGTATCGAGAGTTAACCCCAGGAAAGAGGTATTCTGTTGGCTTTTGGGCTGAAGCACTCTACTATCGTTGCCTAAGCAAAGGTGACCTTGAATACCGTCAATGGCTTGTTGAAGCAATGCTTGAATGCCATGATCTTGAGTTTGGTATGGCACCTTCATTATTGGGTAGTAATGGAGAAGCACGCAGAGCTTACCAAGCAACAGGTTTCCCTTGTCTTAATGTTAAGCATCTTCTCATGGCTAATTTATCACAGAATGATAAAACTGAGATTTTACTAGTCAACTCAAGAGACAAGGAACTAATCATTAGCGACTTACCTCAACCTTATATTAATCTTATATGGTTTGATTCTACTGGTTTAAAACTCTCTAAAGATAATCTTTATATTTCTAAAAATAACTGGATTAGAGGAA
Organism: Methylomarinum sp.; assembly: GCA_013139755.1. The sequence goes on from WTAG01000047.1 coordinate 13,782, forward strand.
TAACCTTATGACAGACCAAAAAGCTGTTCTTGTTCACTTAGGTAGTGGAATGGGTAATATGCTAATGGCTACCCCTATGATAGAAATGTTATCCATCGGCGGTTATAAAGTAGATTTATGCCTACAGGGAGAGACGCCAAAGGTTGATACCCTTTTTCATCGCTGGCCTCATGTGCGAGCAGTCTCAACAGAACAAGAATCATTTGTTCATCAACAATATCAATTTTATATTTATGGTTTTGAAGTTGATGGAAATCCCATCCATTTTTCTAATTTTGATGATGCGATTATTCTTCATCCCATGTGGGATTGGAATAACAGCTATGAACTCCATTCAGAAATTGAACTTTATTCAAATTTGGCAAAATGTATTGTCCCAGACGTTACCCCTGTTGTCCAAACCCAGTGTGTAGCATCTGATCGAATATTTGATGATATTAGCTCAGATACTGCGGTTCTCGTTCCTGGTGGTGGTATGCAAATGATTATTCGAAAATGGGCGGATTATGGCTTGCTTGCCGAAAAATTAAAAGATGTTGCTATTGTTGGGCTACCTTCTGATTTAGACCACTCCAATCGCTTGGTTTTTCCTCAGTGGATTAAAAAAATCATGGGTAATACATTAAATTACCAAGGGAAAGCCTGGAAAATATCAAGATATTTTGCAGAACGTTATGATGATGAAATTGTATTTCCATCCCATGTAAAAAACTACATTGGGAAACTATCTCTTGAAGATACAGCGGCTCTAATTAAACAGGCGGGGTATGTGATCGGTAATGATTGTGGGGTAACCCATATGGCAGTTGCTTTGGGAAAACCTGTATTTCCAATCCTTGGCCCAACCCATCCAAATAAAGTATTCCCAAATTTCTTATCCAATGTATCTATTATTAAAAGTAACTTTGATTGCCAACCTTGCCAAAGCAACAAGCAGCTTGGTGTCTGGATAGAAAATAGAGCACAGTGTTTTTGCCCCTTTCAGCTTCGCTGCATGCAATCAATTACCGCCGACGATGTTATCAATCATATCAACTCAGTCTTAAAAAAATAAAATTCCACTGAAGCTTATGTCAACTATTATTACAAAACACATACAAGATCATATTCAAGTTATCAGTGATATTTTTCCACTGACTGAGGTGATTGAGCATACCGCTACAAAAATATCAGAATCACTTAGACAAGGAGGAAAAATATTTTGGATGGGGAATGGAGGCAGCGCAGCAGATTGTCAACATTTAGCAGCCGAATTTGTCGGTCGTTTTGAAAAAGAAAGAAAGGGGTTGTCTTCCATTGCTTTAACCACAGACACCTCAATTTTAACCGCTGTTGCTAATGACTATGGGTTTGAAAAAATATACTCACGTCAACTAGAATCCTTATGTAACAGTAAAGATATAGTTATTGGCATTTCAACCTCAGGAAATAGTGAAAATATAATCCAGGGATTGCAAACAGCAAAAAAACAGGGGGCTTACACTATTGGCTTCACTGGACTAAGTGGTGGAAAAATAGACGCTCTTGTTGATTGTTGCATTAAAGTCCCCTCCACCAGAACGGCTAGAATACAAGAAGCGCATATTTTACTGGGTCACATTATTTGTGATATTGTGGATACAGATTTTTCTGAGCCTCAAGACTAATTACTGAATAATTAAATTGCCATTTCATATGACCCTTCCTCTAATTTCTATCATCATGCCCTGCTATAATGCAGAACATTATTTAGTTGATACTATCACTAACATTTTCGAGCAAAGCTATCAGAATATTGAACTGATTATTGTCGATGATGGTTCTACAGATAAAAGCCCTGAAATATTGTCTGAATTGAATCAACAACATTCTAATTTAACTGTTTTTTATCAAAAAAACAAAGGCCCCTACCCTGCACGTAATTTGGCATTACAACACGCAAAAGGAGAGCTTATTGCTTTTCTTGACGCGGATGATTATTGGGATTCTAAATGCCTAGAAAAATTATACAGTGGTTTGGTAATAAACGATTCAGATTTGAGTTATTGTGGCTGGCAAAACATTGTTGAAAATGGCAAAAATGGCCCCCCTTATATCCCACCCGCCTATGAAAAAGGTGATTTAGTTATTAGTTTTCTAAAAGGCTGTCCATGGCCCATCCATGCAGCACTCGTACGAAAAGAAATGGTAGATAAAATTGATGGTTTTTCTTCTCGTTGCTTCAGTGCAATGGATTATGATTTCTGGATTCGCATCTCTGCTGTTACCCAAAAGATCACTTTAGTCCCTGAAGTATTAGCTTTTTATCGTTGGCATAATCATGGACAAATATCATCTGTAAAATGGAAACAAGTACTCAATGCTAGAGTTGTTAGACAAGACTTTATTTTAAACAATCCAACTCTGGTAGCGCATCTAGCTAAAAAAGTACTCAATGAATTGTTGAATGCTCCAATTTCGAAACAAGCTTATACTGCTTTTTGGAAACGCGACCTAGAGTCTGCTCAGCATTTATTTAGAGCTATGCTACAATTTAGTTATTGGCAAATAAAGGATTTAAAATATATTGTTTTAAGCTACCTCCCGGCTAAAATTTTTAAACAAGTTATTTTATTTCAGGATCAGTCGTCATGAATAAATTTATTATTTTGATGTATCACATGATTAGTGACCCTAAATCACCTGAAGAGACAAAATATGCTTGTCCAGCTGAAAGATTCGAAAAGCATATGCAACAATTAAAACGCAATGGCTTTACACCTGTTTCTTTAGATCAAATAGAGCAATCTATTTTACTCGGCAAACCACTTTCTGAGAAATCTTTCGCGATTACTTTAGATGATGGCTTTGAGGATAACTATACCAATGCCTTCCCTATTCTGACTCAACATAATATCCCTGCGACCATTTTTTTAGCCAGTGGATGTATCGGTTTGACTAATAAATGGATGACGAGCAGAAACTTTCCGTCACGAAAGATGTTAGATTGGCAACAAATTAAAGAAATGCAACAACATAATATTTCTTTTGGCGCGCATACCGTGAGTCACCCAAAATTACCTGAACTCGATGATGAAGCTGCTACTAATGAAATTATCGATTCTAAAAAGACCATAGAAGAAAAGTTAGGCATAGCTTGTAAACATTTTGCCTATCCTTATGGATTATTTAATACGGCAAATCGTGATAGCGTTGAATCATCAGGATTTACACTCGCCTGCTCGACTCGTTCTGGATTTAATAATGCTAATCGAGATCCCTTTGTGTTGCATCGTATTGAGGTCTATGGCGATGATCCTTGGTGGAAGTTAAAGCAAAAAATGACCTTTGGTATCAATGATGCGAGTTTGTTTTTCCCTCTTAAATACTATACAAGCCGATTAGTTCATCGTTTCACTAAAAATTCGGAACTCTTAAATTATGGATATCAGTATCATTATCTGTTCATATA
>WTAG01000349.1 GCA_013139755.1 Methylomarinum sp.
ATAAAGCGCCACCATAAAACCTTAGGCCTTTACTAATAATATAGCCAACTTCTGTATCGACTAAATAAGTCCATTCATCCTGATCATTATCAAGTCCAACACCATTACCGGCATCAAAAGAATCATCAGTATGTCTGTAACGACCACCTGCTCTACCTTTCATAAACCAGTTATTAATAGATTTCACGCCATTAATAGTCACTTCGGTTCTATATTCATCAGTATCTTTATCGTTATTAATACCCACTACATCTGGCTCAGTCCTTTTGTAGTTATAACTGGTAGTTGCTGAAAGAAAAATATTTTTGCTTAAAACAAAAGCCACATAAGGTGTTACATCGACCGTATGTACATCGCCTTGACTTCCAATCCCACCTACTTCGTTTTCTGTATAAGCATAACTCGTTGTCAAGCCAACAAATAAATTACCGAAACGTTTATCCACACCGGCTGTAAATTGATAAATATCATCATCACCTTGTCCCGATATTCCATCATTACTTATTTCAGTCCATGATACATTTGTCCAGACAGCATCTAGTATAGAACCTTTATCAGCTGAAGCAGCCAACGGGGTTTGACCTAAACTGGCCGTATACATCGCATTTTCTTCCGATAAAAGCTGATTGGAAACCCTATTAAAAACATTACTACTGATTTGTCTCGCAATATTCCGACCACGTTCCGATTCAATAATATGATGATACTCATTAAATCCAGGTGATTGCGCCATAACATGGCCCGAAAATAATGCACTGACAAGAGCAAAAAGCCCTAACTTCTGATATTTTTTGTTCATCTCTGCTCCAGAATTAACTACCTTAATGTATAAGATTAGTATAATCCGACTTAATGTATAAGATTAGTATAATCCGACTACACAAAAAAGCAACAACATTAGAAATAAAACAACAAATGATCACCCATTTCAACCTGCTTTCTATTCACAATCCCCGCATTAATTTCTAACATATAGACAGCAGGTCTGGCCGAGTCATAAATTTTGCAAGGTTCTTTGACGCAAGGCTGCACATTTTCAAGAATTGAAACAATTCTTCCTTTTGCCGACAAAAAAATAATATCCAATGGAATCAACGTATTTTTCATCCATACCCTTTGCACTTCTTCCTGATTAAAATCAAACAACATGCCTCTATTTATTTCCAAATTTTCTCTAAACATAAGACCAATGCGTCTTTGCATTTTAGTCCTTGCAACTTCAACAGCTATAGTCAAATGTTGTTCAGGAAAGACAACTTTTCCAACACCAAATTTTTCATATTTCTGCTCAGCATATCCGTTTGTCGTTGTAAAAATAATAGCAAAAACGATAAATATATATTGTTTCATTTTTCTCTCACCTTTTATCAAGTTATTTCTCAATAATGTAACGTCTCATTATTCACAGGTAACGACGTGCAAAGTCATTATGATTCACACAGAGGACACAAAGAACAGCCTTGTAAAACAGATGATACTGTTCTTACTCGGTGTTTTCATGCCGGTAGATAATGAGAAGTTACTCAATAATACGTAATATTGCTGGCCATTCATCTTCCCAGCAACATGAATGATCTGTTTCAGCTAACTCATAATATTTTGCATTCTTCTGGCTATCCGCATATTCATTGATAATAAATGCAGGCACGATATCATCGTCTTGTCCGGCAAAATGAAACTGTTCAATCTGTCCGTCCAATTTAGTTTCATCTGCCGGATTTAAAGACTCTTTTAATGCAGAATACCCATGAAATTGACTCCATGCAGTGACATTTAAATTTGCTGATACCGTCACTACTTTCATCAGATTTTTTATCTTATCAGCCATTAACATCGCAATACTTCCACCACCACTGTAGCCAATAAGCACAACATTATTAAACTTATGCCTTGTTAACCAGGCATTTAAAACAGACGCCATACTATCGACGACTTCTTTAGAATAGCGATGCGATGTCCAAAACTTATTATGGCACTCAGAGCTATGGTTTAAACCGTAATAACAAGGTCTTCCAAGCAAAATTGCAGCTTGCTTATCTTGAGCCATTAATCGCAAAATCAATGGATTTCTAGCCGTTGGATCAACAGCTACCCAACGATTTCTTTCCCACGGTGTACCATCCCCATCCAAATAAACATGGAGCGTTTTTCGTCCCATTAAGGGGGTAGATGAATAAACTTGATGCTGAAACTGTGCTGAAGCAATAATTTCTGCTTTAAAGTCCAGTTCAAGTGCTGTCTCTGCAAAACGCTGAGCGGGTGTTGCGCACCCTGCCAAACTAGCTGCAATAATCAGCAAAATAATTTTATTCACTTTAACATCCTTTGTTTATAATCAAAACCCAGATTTTTCACCACCAGTGCACAAAAATCATTTTCATTAAGGTCTACCTCCTGTATTTTCCAATCATTTGCTACCCCATAGCTATCAGGGATATTTACAAAACGCGCATGATCATCAGGATTAATCACACATTGATCTAATCCCAACGCAATGCCTCGCCCGACCGCTTTCACAAAGGCTTCTTTTCTTACCCAGAAACGATAAAACATCTGTACTTTTTTATCCTCAGGCAAAGCATACCAATATTGTCTTTCTTGCTCTGAGAAACATTTATTGACTAGGCCAGAAAGGCTTTTTCTTTCTTTGTATTGCTCTAAATCAACACCAACTTCACTAAAGTTAGTGATGGCTAGTACAAATTTATTACCAGTATGCGATAAGTTAAAATAAACAGGATTATTAGCAATAAAGGGCTTGCCATGCTCAGCTGTTTTAAGCTCGATTTTATCTTCTGCAATATCCAAATATGAGGCTAGTATTTCTCTTAATGCGCCTCGCATTTTAATATACTTTCTTTGTAGTTCTGGTCTAGTAAATGTTTGTGCTTTCTTTTGCTCTTCCTGATTAAGTAAAGACCAATACCTTTGATCTTCTATTCCTTTAGATAAGCAGGTATCAGACAAGATATCCCCGTGCCATATTTCAACAAAATGTCCATTCATTATTAATACTCCTTAACAAGATGCGCTGCAATTTAATAGCCTTATGCTTACAGCATGACCATGCTACCTAATCAACGCCAACCCTTCCCCTCGAGGGTCAGACGCTGCCGATAATTTATTGGTTTTTTTATTTAATTGCACGCCCTGCATATTGCCATATCGGTATCGCACTTCTTTAAATTTATGGCCTAACAAAGATAAACCTTCAAGCTCATCATTAGTCATCCCACCTTTCTCGTATTGAATCAAATCGGGGATATATTGATGATGAAACCTTGGTAACTGCACCCACGACTCAGGGCCTTTACCTTGTGCAAAATCTAATGCCGCTAATAACACCATAGAGATAATTCGACTACCACCAGGCGTACCCAGCACAGCGATACGACTATCATCTTCAATAAAAGTAGGTGTCATACTGGATAACATACGTTTACCCGGTTCTATTGCATTAGCCACGCCTCCGACTAAACCATAACCATTCATTGCCCCAACTTTACTTACAAAATCGTCCATTTCGTCATTTAAAAGCACACCCGTGCCTTCAGCCACAAAACCCGAACCAAAAGGAAAATTAACACTCAATGTAGCAGCCACCCTATTACCTTCTTTATCGATAATAGAGAAATGCGTGGTATTTCTACCACCACTTTTATCTGCCGTATTACCTGCCAAAAGATCACTAGGCAATGCCTTATCTAATCTAACAGATGCCCTCAACCCTGCGGCATAATCATGATTAATCAATCGTTTTACCGGTACATCAACAAAATCACTATCACCCAAGTAAAGCGCTCTATCGTGATAAGCTCTACGCATCGCCTCACTAATAATATGTTTTCGTGCCACTTCATCCAATGATTCGAGTTGATAAGCAGACAATATATTTAAAGCTTCAACCAACACAATCCCACCCGATGATGGCAATGCCGCGCTGGTGATTTTAATACTTTTATACTGACCTCTAATTGGTTCCCTTTCTATAACTTGGTATTGATCAAAATCTTCTTGTGTCCAGATGCCTCCTGCTTTTTTAACACTACTAATAAATCGATCAGCAACTTCTCCGGCATAAAAGCCTTTTTTACCCAGCTTTGCCAATTGCGTCAGCGTATTTGCCAAATCTGTTTGTTGCAGAATTGATTTCTCAGTAGGTACTAAATTGTCATTAAGAAAAATACTCGCTGCCTGAAGGTTATTTTGTAAAACTGACAATCTAAAACGCAATAACTTCCTATGCCTTTCCCCTATAACAAACCCTTGCTGAGCATAACGTATTGCCGGCTGTAAAACCCGAGCCAAAGGTAGGCGACCATATTTTTCAGACAAGTGCACGATTGCTGCTGGTAACCCTGGTATCCCTGCTGATAACACACCATTTCGGGATAAACCCTTAACCACGTTACCTTGCGCGTCAAGAAACATATCTTTTGTTGCTGCAAGTGGCGCTTTTTCCCTGCCGTCTATCATGGTTTCAAAACCATCACTAGCTCTATGTAGCAACCAAAAGCCACCACCACCTAATCCTGATCCTGCTGGCTCTACAACTGACAAAGCAGCACTCACCGCAACAGCTGCATCAAATGCATTTCCACCTTGTTTTAATACTTCAAATCCTGCCAGCGTTGCCAAAGGGTGGGCACTAGCAATAGCTGATTTTTGCTCTGCCGCAACTACCCACTGACTATTTAAAAATAGCAGTAAAAAAACCAGTAAAACTTTATTATTTAAACTTATCATGCTTAGACTCTCTTCCCCCAGGAATGATACGATTCAGTCTTATACTCCGCGCGGTTAAGTTTTCGGCTTTTATCTTGAGTTGATTTTTGTTGAGAGCAAGGCGCTGAAATAGGCGCATAGCAAGCTACGCAACTATTTCAGCAACGCAGCTATCAGCAAAAAAACAGCCAATAGAAAACCGAAAACTTAACCGCTCGGAGTATATGCCTACCAATTTACATGTTTTTAGCAGTGTAATTAAAAGTATCGAGATTGTTGTTACAAAAAATAAGGAGAAAACAAACAATTCTCTTCTTCAGACCTCTCTTTCCCTACACTTTTAATGACACTCTATTTATACTATTCCACCTTAAGTTGGTCGACAATCATATCATTCAAACACATAGAATAATGACAAAAAAACAACCTACCTTAGGCTTTATTGGAATTGGTCTAATGGGAAAACCCATGACCTTACGCTTGCTAGAAGCCGGATTTAAGGTCAATGTATGGAACCGTTCCCAGGGTAAACTACCCCCTGTTACTAATGCAGGAGCCATTGCATTTACATCAGTTAGCGAGCTAGTCAAAGCCTCTGACATCATCATTTTATGCTTAGCCAATACCGCCGTTGTTGAATCTGTCGTACAAACTGAGATCATTAACGCTGGTTCTGCTAATAAATTAGTCATTGATTTATCCAGCATACATCCCGAAACCACCAAACAATTAGCTACACAATTAAAACAACAGTGCAGCATGAACTGGGTCGATGCACCTGTTTCCGGTGGTACCGCAGGTGCAGAACAAGGCACCTTGGCGATTATGGCAGGCGGAACAATTGAAGATATTGAAACCGCCAAAATCATATTAAAACCCTTATACAAACAACTCACTCACATGGGGGGTGTTGGTAGCGGTCAAGTCACTAAAATTTGTAATCAAATGATTGTCAGTTGTAATGTAATGGTAATCGCAGAAATGATGGCATTAGCCAAATCATCCGGTGTTGATGCAGAAAAAATCCCACAAGCCCTTACCGGTGGTTTTGCCGATTCCAAACCGCTACAAATTGTCGGTCCCGAAATGGCAACAGACACCTTTGAACCGATAAAATGGCGAGTACAGACCTTATTAAAAGATTTGAATATGGCCGTTGATTTATCCACCCAGCAAGGCAATTCCATCCCCATGTCGGGTCTTGCCGCACAATTAATGCAACTGCATGGTAATCAAGGTTATTTAGAACAAGATCCTTCGACCTTGATTAAGCTGTTTAGTAAATAAAAGCAAGATGGGCAAAGCGTTAAGTAGCCCATCATTTAAAGTTTGATGGGCACGAAAGAACCTTTGCCCATCCTTCATACGAGACTCTCAATGCCAAAATTCACCGCCAACTTAAGTTTACTCTTTACCGAACTGGATTTAATAGACCGTTTTAAAGCCGCAAAACAAGCGGGCTTTGATGCTGTTGAAATTCAGTTTCCTTACGCCCTCCCCGCTCAACAAATAAAACAGGTTTTATCAGACAATCAACTGAAACTGGTGTTATTTAATATTGCTGCCGATGATTTATTACAAGGTGGCGAGGGATTAGCGGCCGTTCCTGAAAAACAAACGTTATTCCTAGCAGCGTTACAACAATGCAAAACCTATGCAGAAATACTACAACCTGAAGCCATTAATGTTTTACCCGGGCGATGTATTGATAAATCAAGAACAGCCGACTATTTAACAACCTTCACTAAAAATCTATCACTCGCCCTAGACACCTTCTCACCTATGGGTATCAAAACTGTTTTTGAAGCAATTAACACCATTGATATGCCAGACTTTATTATTCACAGCAGCCAGCAAATGTTAAACATCGTAAACCACTTCAATCATCCGCTGTTATTAATGCAATACGATATTTATCACATGCAAATGATGAATGAACAAATGATTCCATTTATCAAACAATACGCCGATAAAATAGGTCATATTCAATTTGCTGATGTACCGGGACGTGGGCAACCTGGGACTGGGGTAATTGACTTTAAAAAGCTATTTACTGCAATTGATCAGTCTGATTATGATGGCTGGGTTGGGGCTGAGTATCGGCCTGTTGGCGAGCCTGAGCTAAGTCTTGGTTGGATGTGAGTTTTGTCTATACCAGAACATCTTATATTTAACTCCTCGATTGATTAGATTGGCTTTAGCTTCACAAGTTGGCATAAGATAATGGTTAGAGTGTAATATGCGCTTAACTTGATAAGCCTTACCAAAAATAAGCCACATAAAAAACAGAGACCTTAATAAAGTTTAGATTCATGAACTCTGATCAGCAAAAGCTCTCTCACCTTCCTATCAGGCAAAAAAAATGCTGCATAAAGCAGCATTTTTCAAAAATATTTAACTCGAAATCTTATTTAAAATAAAACTTCGAGCTTAATCTAGCACTCTAAAATTAACCCGCAGCACTCAATAAATACCTTTCGACACCAGTTGCATTAGCTATCGCTTTTTCTTTTGCCAAAACTGTTTGTCTTTCCATATATTTATCAACACCTGACAGCTCAACTACTTTTTCTTCTGCCTCTGGCTTTGATCTCAAATACCTATCAACCCCTGTCACAACCGCTACCTCAACTTCCTCAGTAGCAACGTCAACATCCTCAACAGAAACAAGTTCTTCAGAAACCTGTTCACTTACAAACACTTGTTTTTCTTGCTGGCTAGCCAAGTATTTTTCAACACCTGATACAGCTGAATTTCTAGCAACAACAGCTTGTTCCTCCAAATACATATCGACCCCTGTAGAAACATGCACCTCTTTTACAGTTTCCACACGATCATCTAAATATTGAGCAACGCCTGTAGGTTTTGACTCCCTATCTAAAACAGCCTTTTCTTGTACATACTTATCGACACTAGACTGTCCAGCCTCATGTCCTGCAGGGATAAACTCACCTTCCAGACATTTTTCAACAACTGTTGCAGCCGCATCTACAGCCGACTTAACTCTGGCCAAATATTTTGCAACACCGCTTACTGCTGGCTTATGCTTATCTGCAATTGTTTTTTGAGAGACATATTTCGCAACACCACTGACCACGGGTGCCATTTTTTCAGCATTCAGCTGTTTTTGTAAATACTTCTCTACGCCACTTACTGCCGGAACAGACTTAGCAGCAATAGCTTGATTTACTAAATATCTCTCCACACTACTTACAGGGACTTTTTTACTCGTTTCCACAAGCTTATTAGCCAAATATTTTGTAACCCCTGTTACCGCAGGCTTATCTTTAGCCAAAACCGCCTGCCGTTTTACATAAAGAGCAACAGCACTTAAGTCTTTATCGTCGTCAGCATCAAGCTCAAGCATACTTACAGCAATTCTTGCCTTACTTTCTGCAACTTTACTTGCTTCAGCATCAGCCAATGCTTTTTCCTCTGCAAGAATAGCTTGTTCTTTTACATATTTTTCCACGATATCTGCAGCCGCTTTTTTCCGTACATCTAATTCTTTCTCTAACTGATATTTTTCAACTCCAGTCACATCAAATCTCACTCTGGAAGCCAGCACTTTCTTTGCAACATATTTTTCAACACTAGTTGATACAGTAGAGAAATCTTGTTTTGCCACATATTCTGCAACACTACTTTTTACTGGTACTTCATTTTCTGAGGCTGATTGTTTACGCAAATACTTATCAACACTACTTTTACTTTGTATTTTTTTACCAGATACCAATTGATTTGCCAGGTATTTAGCAACGCCACTTGCCGCTACGTCATCCTGTCCTCTCACATACCTAGCAACACCAGTAACAATATTATCTTCATTTGTTTCAAGATATTTTGCCACACCTGTCTTCTGAGGTTTTGTTTGCAGATATTTCTCTACGCCTGACGGACCTTTATAAACTGGCACCCTAACTTCTTGCCGCCCAAGATATTTATCAACTCCAGAAACAACTGGCATATTATTTACATACTTAGCAACGCCAGACATACCTTCTGAATCGTCTAAATATACTGGGTCTGCGCTTACGTCCATACCAGAGCGCTTATCAGATAAGAACGGCAACGCCGCCAAAAAACCATTCATCGAATTATTCCTCACTATATTATTATTTTGGAATCAGATTGATCCTTGTAAATAACACACTAGCTTTAGAGCATTATTTACAAGAAACAGCCTCTTCTTAGGAGTCTTCTTAAATACTGGGTATCTACAAAAGTAAATACCCAGCATCGAATCAGAACGTGTTTCTTACAGAACGTCGTTAACGTTCTTAACTACATTCTCAACAGTAAAACCAAAGTGTTTCATCACTTCGCCACCCGGTGCTGATTCGCCGAATGTGTCGATACCTACTACGGCACCTTCTAAGCCTACATATTTGCGCCAGTAGTCTGTGACACCCGCTTCAACCGCTACTCTTACTACACCCGGTGTTAGGATGCTGTCTTTGTAGGCTTGATCTTGACGATCAAATACATTGGTTGATGGCATTGATACTACTCGTACTGGTGTACCTGCAGCTTGTAGCTCTGCTTGTGCTTTTATCGCTAGATCAACTTCTGACCCTGTTGCAATAATGACGGCTTTCGCTGTACCTTGTGCTTCAGAGATGACATATGCACCTTTTTTGATTGCAGCTATTTGATCATCTGTACGTTCGATGAATGGTAGACCTTGACGGCTTAATACTAAGCTTGTTGGTCCGTCCATACGTTCTACACCCATGACCCAAGAAACAGCTGTTTCTGTGCTGTCTGCTGGACGCCATAC
>WTAG01000076.1 GCA_013139755.1 Methylomarinum sp.
TAAATTAGAGGAGATCTTGTGGCGATATCGTCGTTTATTAGCCCTACTAATAGTTGTTATTGTTGTTCAGTGTTTTGAGCTGGCTTTACTACATTACAAATATAATTTATTTACGGGTGGTTTTTTACAACCAATTTCATATCTAACAAACTATGAAAGAATTGCGTTTATTCTTGTATCCTTTTGGTTTGATAGTGTGTTTTTTGGTTTTTTTGCAGTTATTTGGTTTTTTATTGCGGATAGGATAAAGAAACACGGGGTATACATTTATTATATTTTTAGCACTCTTTGTATGTTGGTAATGGGGGGGTGGTTAGGGTTTAAGTTTAAGGTGTTATCTTATTTTAATGACACAGTAAATTTTCTTATCTTGCAGAATTTAGGTGGGGGCAATATAAAGGATGCTCTGCTTTACGCAAGTAATGAAATTACTTTGTTTTCAGGCGTTGTCTGTGTAGTTGTTGTGTTGTTTGTTATTAGTTTTAATATACTTAAAAGGTTTGATTATGTTCGGTCATTCCCTGTAGATAGAAAGCAGCGAAAAGAGTTGATTTGGATGTTGATTTTAGGCGGGGTTTTAACACCAGTTTTAACTTTGTTTGTTTCAAACAATGAAAATTTACGTTATGGAATGCAGAAAAAGACATCATTCCATATTGTCAGTAAGATTTTGGATAGATTTTCGGATGTGGATTTTGATGGCTTTGGTAGCTTCTCATTCCCGCAGGATAAATCTGTTTTTGATGCTAGTATCTATCCTGGCGCCTTAGATATTCCTGGAAATGGCTTTGATGAGGATGGTTTTTTAGGTGACGCTCTTATATCTAAGGGTGAAATTGATACTTTTAGGGATATTGCTCCCCAAAATGGAAAGCATATTATACTTATTGTTTTGGAAAGTGCCCGTGCTGATTTGTTAGAAAAGAAAATTAAAGGTCAGTATGTCGCACCAGTATTAAGAGGTATTGCGAAATCTGGTGTTGTCGTAAAAGAAGCGTACAGTCATACGGGATATACCACAACTTCTTTAAAAGCAATTTTTAACAGGAATTTAGTGGGTCGTAATGATAAAAACTTACTTGGTTTTTTGAAGGCATCTGGCTACCAAGGGTCTATTATTTCAGGTCAGGATGAGTCTTTTGGTTCTGTTGCAACAAAAGTAGGTATGAAAGATGAAAGTGTTTATTATTTTGATGCCAGAACAGCTATAAATGATCGAGTTTATGTTAGTAAAGAGTCAGGTAGTCTTCGATTAAGTGAAGAACGGGTCGTAGAACAATTTAAAGTACGGTTTAATCAATTGGATTTTGATATCCCCCAGTTTATATACCTTAATTTTCAAGCTGCTCATTTTCCATATTCACATCCTAAAATGACCAAGCGAATTATACAGAATTTTATTCCTCGTTCTGAAATAAATTTAGAAAATAAGGATAAAGTTATTGAAACCTATTGGAATGCGATAGCTAATGCTGATTGGGCTGTTGGTGAGGTGATGGATAAGCTTAGGCGGCGTGATATTTTAAAGAATACAACCGTTGTTATATTGGGCGACCATGGAGAATCGTTATTTGATGATGGTTTTTTAGGACATGGGCATGCTGTTGATGATTCGCAAACTAAAATTCCATTAATTATTAATGATGCCGAACTTGTTGTGGATGAAGTTATTGGTCAAGTTGATGTTGCTGAGATTGTTATCCGCTCAGCTTTGGGTTTAAATAAACAATGGATTAACAGTGATAAGACCGTTTTTCAATTTGTAGGGAGTTTAAATCGCCCCATATTGATTGCTCATATAACAAAGGGTGGGGCGCGAACTATTTTTGATTTTCGTTCCGAACAGGTTTTTTTTAGTGAAATTAACCGATGGGTAGCTTATCAAGATGCACTCAAAGATATTCAGTATAAAGAGCGTACTGAAAGGCTTGTTAGAGATTGGGAGCGTTTAAGATGGGAGGCACATCAAGTACGTATAAATAACTAGTCTGACAATCAGTTTGTTGTCGTATTGACCCTCGGCGATACTTCTTGAAATATCTCCAAAGGATACCTGCAAGGATGCATATATTACATTTCTCCTTTCAATAAAAGCGTTTTTAAAAAGAGACTTATTTTATTTCTCCCTTACCCATATGGGTAAGGAAAGTCGAAATTAAGGTTCTTTTCTTCCTTATTATTTTCTCGTTAGAAAAAATTTATTGATATTGTGGCATTATTGGTTTTTTATGTAATAAAGAAGTAAAAAGTAATATGTAAAAAAATAGTGCAATTCGTGGCATATCAAAAGGGCTGTCAATAATTGAAATGACTAAAAAACCGGTAAAGGATGAAGCAATAATCACTGAATAAACATTTTGCTTTAATAATTGCTGATAAAGATGAATAAAAAAATAGATTAGCAGAAAAGAAAATAAGATTAGGCCTATCCAACCTTGTTCAA
This sequence comes from Methylomarinum sp., assembly GCA_013139755.1. Next base: position 2,444 of record WTAG01000076.1, read on the forward strand.
ACAGAATTTGTATCCACTGATTTTCTGTTCGCCATGGTGCGTGGTTATCTGCGCTAAAGAACCAATTATCCATGCCGTTTGAAAAATCACTGTTTTTAATGATGTTGCTTTGTTTTGATGTACTTAAAGATAAGTTTGTTACATCAATGCTTGCATTTTGTTGATTATTATTCAAAACCAATTTTATGGGACGATTATTTTTACCTGTATTTTTGGTATTAATGGTTTGTTGGTAATGTTGCCAGTCTGTGGTTGTTTTTTCTGGGGTTACCGTTGTACCTTGACACAAAAATGAATGTTGAATGGCTTTTTCGCATATTTGAATATTTAAGCGACTGTCACGGGAATGAATTCGGTAATCCAGTGTTAATTTGTAGGTTGTGTTGGGTGTAGCATTAATAATTTGTTCTATATATAACGGCGCACCTGAACCAAGTTTTAAATATGCCTGTTGGTTTTCTTGTTCTATGCGATAAGTAGCGGGCGCTTTATCATCTAAATTTGTCCATAAATAAGTTCTAGGGAATGAGCCTAATCCCATGCCTATTAATTGAGTTAGCCAGTCATCATCTATCATTTCATATGATGATTTCCAATGGGAGCTGCGAAAGTCTGCTTCCTGATAGGCCTGTTTAAACCGGTTTTGGATAAAACTGCCTTGTAGTATTGGGGTTGCAATAGCTGCTGCAATAGCAACTATTATTGGTATCCAGGCGATTTGTTTTAAATTGGATTTGAGTTGTTGCTTGTAACAAAGAATAAAGCCCGTGACTAGGGTAATTGCAACCAGGACCAAGGCTATATAAGTACCCCTGGAAAATGTGACCATTATGCTATATAGACTGCCTGAGAATAAAATAAGGGCAAGCGTTGATTTAAGAATTTTATTGCTTGATGCGTTAAATAATAAGAAAATGAATGGTAGCGTTAATATTAAATAGGCATCAATGTGAGCGCCACCTGTATGCATGCTATAGAAGGTGGATGTAATGCGGAAATCTGAGTCATAATCAAATAAACTTGTGAAGGTATAGCGTTCTATTAATGTATAAAAGACGGTAGATGTTAAACCTAATAGAATTCCGTAACTAAGCCATGCCACGCTGTTCTTTTGTGTATATATGTTATGCGTTAGTAAAGGCAATAGTAAAATGCTCCAAAAAAAGCCTTTTGCCACTCTAATGCTATTGTAATGACTGTGGTAATTGGAAAATGCATTGGCATCTATGTCTTGTAAAGGAAATAGTCCTTTAAGCAGGCTAATGATATAGAAAAAGCTATAAAGAGCTAATAAAAACAGAGCTAATGGTTTTATGCGCTGAAAAGGGGAGGTATATCTTCCATACCATAAACCTAGGGCTAAAGTGAGTAAGATAAGGTTATCAAACTCTGAGAAAAAGAATCTTCCTGTCCAGGGGGAAAAGTTAAGAACAGGAAGTAGTGCTGGTATTGCAAGCAACCAAAACTGTGGGTAGTGGCGGAGGAGTAATCCATAGAGCAAAATACCCCCTGTTAGTAGTACAGAGCTTTCTGGGTAATCTATTATTTTCCACAAGAGTAGTGCAACAAGCATTATTGCAATGGTCTTTGCTAAAGGCGTGCCCTGAGTGATCGCTTGTAGGGAATGTTCTTGTTCATTTGGTGTGTGTGGTAGTGGATCTATTGTTTCTGGTGTATTTTCTGTATTTTTAATGCTAACCTCTGGTTGGTGGAACCATTGATATATCAGCTTGGAAAGTTTATAAATTATAAAAGCAGCGAAAAAACTGATCAGTAAATTGGTTGGGTCTGGGTGTTTGCTAGCAAGAAATAATTTGCTTGATTCCATGATAAAGCAGAGTATCACAGCATAACCTCCGGCATTAATATCTGAGTATATTTTATGGTTGTGATGACTATCTGCCCATAACCATAAGCCAAGACCAACGGGTAGGTACATGAGAAAGATACTTAGTAAGCTATTAAGTGCAACGGCTTCTGTTGTATAGTAGTGATAGTAAAAAGGAAGCCAGTTAACATTGTTCAATTTGTCACTGAGATTGTCTGTAAGCTGTAAATCAACAATAGACCAGCCGTTTAAACTGGCTAATAACAAAATATAAGGTGCTAGCATAAAAGGTATGTATTTTTTTATGCGATGAGTATGTAAAGAAAAGTTTTGAATATTTAAAGTTTTATAAAGTTTTTCGCCTAATGCCATGCCAATTATACGCATGATGATAGAGAGACCTTGTGCTATACCTGAAATTAAAAATAGTTGAATGCTTTCTATCATGACCCCAAAAATAAAGCCAATCAGTATTACTGCTACTAGTCTTTGTGGATGCCATTTAAAAACTGCACTAAGCAAGATACCTAAGGGAATAGCAAGAGCTGCATCTGATATCAGTTTGCTTGTACAGCGAACCATACCGCCGCAACTATCCGAAATAAAAAAAGCATCATTTCCTTTGGCTAGTTTGTTGCTAAATTCAGTGTATGAAGTAACAAAATCATAAGGGAAAAAACTAATAAATAAGTAACCTAAGATATATATGCTGGCACTGGCTAATAATGCATTTTTACCGCCTAGGGTTATGTGGGTAAAAAGGTGTATGAATTTTTGTCCATAACCAAACCACAAGGTTAATCCAATGATACTGCCCAGGGTTTCTGCTATTAGATCATTTTGTGATACTGTTCTTGGCGGGAAAAATTGCTGATAAAACTCAATGGTGACAGCGAGTGTGATGCTGAAAGATAGAATTAATGTTGTTGCGAAAACAGTTTGAAATAATGTTTTTGCCTTATTTGTTGTGAAAGCGGCTAAAGAGAATGTAAGAGGGATGTATAAAATGATATTGGCTATCCAGTCAGCTCTTGATGCCGCGCCTAGATCAAGGTAGCGGATTTGCTGGAAAGCATTTAATGCGTCTTCAAAGGGGATATTACGATAGTCTAGGGGGACTAGGCTACCGTAGATGATAAATAGTGTGTATGCAATTGAAAAATACAAAGACTTTTTGGTGTCCATAGATGGTGTTTCGTAATTGCTTATGATGATTGATGGTATTATTTTTTGTGATGAAATAGTGTTTTTTTTGTAAGCTCGTGCTTATGGGTCGCAGCGTGTCAAGCCAGATTTAATGGTTGCTTCGATATCAGATGGACCACAGAATGTATAATTGTCATTTGGTGTTGTTGAGTCGTGACGCAAGGTAAATGTGTAGCTAGTAGTTCCATCATGTGGATAAGTGTATGTCACTGTAGTGTCAGAAGTAGTCCAATCGCCGACAATATCTGTAGGGTCATTGTATGTAGGGTCATTTGGGTCGTAAATAGGGTTTTTAGGGCCATGTTTATAGTCCCATAATTCTCCACTGGTACGGTGCTGCTCTTGGGCTTCCCATGCCCCAGTTGTTCCTACGCAGACTGTGTTTCCAGGGAGTTCCTCTGATGGGTTAACTTGGGGCCAACTACAATTAGCTAAAGTATTATTAGATAGGATAATGCCTATTAAAAAGGCACTATATTGAGATGATTTAAGCATAATAGTTCTTCCTTTAATTAATTTTTAAGTAAATTCGAGTATAGGTGATTCTTTTACGAAATACAATGGCCGTTAGAGGGTGTGTAGGGATGATAAGTCTGCTCAAACTGCTCAATAAAAGCACCTAAATCGCTTTTAGCCAAATGATTAATCCCCGCCGCCGCCTTTCTTCCACCACCCGTTGAAAATGAAGCGCATAGCTCATCGGCCTTTGTTTTATTATTCAAAGGAGCTCTTACGCTAACTTGATAATCATTATCGGGTGTCAGGGTTAAAACAGCATGTGCTCTATCAGGGTATTGGTTGGCTAAATCATTGCCAAATACACCACTTACTCGTCTTACCCATGCGGTATTTTTGAGGATATAAACAGCGACTTTATCAGTTGAATATTCCACTACCATTTGTGCGTCATGGTTCATATCTTCAAGGTAGTCTGCTTCTAGTTGTTGGAAGATAGGCGCGTTATCGGACATAAAGCCGAGTGGTGAAGCAAACTTGACCATTTCTTGGTAAAGTTTATCCGGTGTAAAATGCAAATCTTCTAAGCAACTACCATAGCCATTGTAGTTGATATAGATACCGAGTTTTTTTAGTTGCTCTTGTATTTCTAATGATAAATTGAGTTTGTTCGCTAATTGTTGGGCACTATCAAATAAATTATCACCAAAGGCTGCCGTAATCGCCCATAAGGGAAATTTTCCTTGTAGATGTTGGTTGATAATTAAGCTTGTGCATGTATTTGAGTTGGTATCAATTAATGCAGTTAGGTTATCATCTTGTGGGATTTTACCTGCTTGGTGATGGTCGGCGTAAAAAA
>WTAG01000560.1 GCA_013139755.1 Methylomarinum sp.
GTGTCTGATCAGGATCTCTGGATAATGCTTTTTCTACAGATTGTACTTTAAATTCTTGGCTAAATTTGGCCATTTCTGTCTCCTAAAATTGAATTTTATAGGCGACAGGTATGTTGACATAGGGGGCCTCTCCCTTTGGAGAGGGCTTATGAGCGGTTTTAAATACGCTGAGTAGTTACGAAGATATAAGTAAATCTTTTTTTAGAATTCTTTAATGCAGGTATTTAAGGAGCCTCTGATCAAGTCCAATTATTTTTAGCTTGCTAAAACGGCCGATATTTTCCACCAAGATCGGCGCAATAGAATGACTATTGCGTCTCACTTGATGAAAAATAGCGACAGCTTTTTCTGCGCTAAATTCTAACCAACTTAATCAAAGGTTCCTTAAAAGACTTGTCCAAAAAATATAGTTAATGATTCCGCCATATAAATGAAAAAAATAGTGACACCATGTACTCCGCCATCCCAGAGGCCTACCCACTTATGCGTGGGCACAAGCTTTATCGGGGGACCGATTCATGCAAAAAATAGATTCTTGCCAAGAGAATGCTGGAATAACGGGCTGTGCAGTTATTTTTTTAAAGTGGCGGAGACTCATGCGTAATCAGGTAATGATATTGATAAGATTACTTTTTATTTTACTTTATGGCTTTGGTTTCTATGCTCTGTTTCGTCAAGAACCGTTGCCCATGCCAAGTAATTATCCTAATTTTGATAAATTTGCTCATTTTAGTTTATTTTTTTCTTTATCTTGTTTTAGTTATTTGGTGAGTTCTGATCGTTATTTTTTATACGCTCAATTCCCATTATTATTTCTTGCCCTATCTTCTGAGTGGATTCAGTCTTTATTTTTACCTCACAGACATTTTAGCCTGGCTGATGCTGGCGCAAATATATCTGGTTTTTTACTCAGTTTTATACTTTGTTTCTGTTTATGGCAATATAAGTCACGCCTTATAAATAACACCTAAATAATGTCTAACGAAAATAGTTCTGTGCGTTCTGATCCCTTTATTAAGGGCCTTTTAAAAAGGCTTCCTGATGATCTGGAAACTGATTTTACTGATGAGCAATTAACTGGATTAAAAGTTGCATTAGCCAGACAGCAATGGAATAACCATCCTATTGATTTTAGACACAGCATTGGATTATTAAAGTGGCGATATTATTTTGTTTTTATTGCTGGACGTGACTTACGGGTCTCTCGACTGCGTGACAGGTTTTTTTTTAGAGCCTCTGAAAGTATCTTCCTTACACTTTTAATTATATTTATGTCTTTATTTGGCCTTCTGTTGGCATATTTAATTAAATCTGCTTTGGGTATTGATTTGGTCCCTGGTTTTTCTTTAGGTATATGGGCTTGGTTTAAAGGGGTATTTTGATAGTCGATTTGGCTATTTTTCTAGAGTAAAAGCGTGCTCACGCCCCAATCCAATACTTCAGTCAACATGCCCTGAAAATAGTCGTTTTTTGTTTTTTCTTCCGTTTAATCATCTCCCGAAGGTTAACGGGCTGGAGTTTTCCGTAAACATTAGGAGTAACTAGATTGCACCCTTTAACTCGATGTTCCAATTTTTAATTGTTGCTTTTGAGACTGTGAAAGTATTGGCTTTTAGCTCCCCTCTTTGAAAAAGAGGGGCGGGGGGAGATTTTATTATAAAAACAATTCATTTAATATCAATGGGTTATTGTTTTGTAATAATCCCCCTCAATCCCCCATTGTACATGGATGTAGTAGTGTCGCATTAGGCAGGAGCCGATTGCGACCTTTTCTAAAGGGGGAGCTCAAAATCAGAATACTTTCACAGTTTCTTTTGTGAGGTGCAGAAACACTGGGTGATAGAGAGAATTATTTTCTACAAGTACAAGGATGGCTAATTGGCCTTATCCCTCTAGTTTTCAGTGTTTCCTGAATTCAAGTTAAATAACTGGAACATCAAGTTTAACCGATCGGTAGCGCGTGTCTGACCCAAAAAAATCTAACATTAACCATAGAGTGACTGGAGGCCTTATTGAGTACACTATCGTGCGAAATTGACATAACATCTCCCAATCGACAGCATCTGGCCTATGTTGGTTTAGTTAAGGAACCTATATATTGGTAATAGGTAACGGGATTAGCTATCCATTTTAAATATACGATTGACAAAAATAAACAATAAAATAATGGGTCCAGCCATTAATATTAGTAAGGCAGTCAAATTATACAATTGCATGCCAACATCACTTAAGACTGCTCTATAAACAGAAAAAACTAACAATAAAGTAACAAATAAAAGAACTATTTTTAAAAACCATATATTTTGTTTCATAAAGTTATCTCTAAATTAATATCGTATAAAGCGAAGAGTTTGATGCTTTTAGCCTAAGGAGCGAGGATTCAATAATATACGAATCTTGACTTGTCTTTTTGTCCATCTTCTGCGTTGTAGCAACAGTTGCGTAGCCTGCTATGCGCTTGTTGCTACGCCTTGAAGACGAACAAAAATCCTGCGCCAAACTTTCGCATATTATTGAATCCTCGCTCCTAAGAGTGTTACTTGTCCATCACACTATAGAAGTAAGGAAAATTTAATGTCAAATGATATCCAATTGATTTTTAAATCAAAAAAACAACCATAACTTATTAACTGTAAAAAAAACCTGACTCTTCGAAAAAACCAACTAAATTCTATGCAAATTAGGACTAATAACAACTCACAGACTAATGCTGTAAAAGGCTCCTATGCCAATGTCGTTAAGTTAAGAAAATGTAGGTTAGGTTTGCGATAGAGTAACCCGACAAGTCTTTGAAAATTGGTGGATAACGCTATCGCTAATCCACCCTACAAAAGCGAAAAATTCTTAACATGACTATGAACCAAACTCAGGTTAAAAAAAGAAAATATAGAATAATACTGTAGAGCGGACTTCAGTCCGCAATCATTTTAAACAATTACCTTTATGGCGGACTAAAGTCCGCGCTACAGTAGGTAATCTGTATTTGGTTCATTAGCCAATTAACTTAATGATATTGGCTCCTATACCTATATTGTTAACTCCAATTGTTCCCCCAGATTTGAGTCAACGATCTTCCCGTAATACGTAATCCATACGAGCTACGATTTTTCATGTCCACCAAGAACTGTACGCAAACCATCAATACACGTATATCTAGACTATTAGTAAGCCTGCTTATTAATAAATCCTTTGAAAATTGTTAATAAGAATATCTTGCAATCCAGTCCAAGTGACCAATTGCGAATATATTCCAAATCATAACGAATACGCCCATCCATTTTATCTAGCGTGTCCGTTTCTCCTCTAAATCCACTGATTTGGGCTAATCCTGTGATTCCTGGTTTTACTTTATGTCTAAGCATGTAGCCATTAATCTGGCCTCTATAAAATTCATTGTGTGCAACAGCATGAGGTCGAGGCCCAATAATTGACATCCTTCCTTGTAATACATTAATAAACTGAGGCAATTCATCTAATGATGTTTTTCTTAAAAATTGACCATATGATGTAATTCTTATATCATTTTTGGTGGCCTGCGGAACATTTTCACCATCTTCACAAACTGTCATAGAGCGAAATTTCCAAACTGTAATATCCTCCCCTCTAAAACCATATCGTTTTTGTTTAAACAAAACAGGTCCAGCTGAAGTGATTTTTACGCCTATAGCAATGAGTAGTAGCGGAATACTAATAAATATTAAGATAAGGCTAGATATGACGATATCAAACAGTCTCTTTGAAACACCGTCAATTCCATAAAATGGCGTGTCGTGAATGCTAATAACAGGTATGCCACTCAGGTTTTCCATTTTTGAACGTAATAAATCAAAGCCGAACAAATCAGGAACAAAATAAACAATTGCGGTTGAATCGGCCAGTGCAGTAAGAATTTCTTTAATTCGTTTCTCTGCTTTCAAAGGTAAAGTGATATAAACAATATCTATTTTCTGCTTGTTTACTCTTTCTATAAGCGCTGATGTATTGCCTGATAACTCTTGAACTATTATTTCCAGCGCGCCATTGCGTACTGTCTGAATCTTGGGACGTCCGTGTCCCAAAATCCAGCCACTACGCAGCGAATAGTAAGCCCCGGTTCGTCCTGCGTCCGCCTCAACTCTGCACAAAAGCTGCT
>WTAG01000285.1 GCA_013139755.1 Methylomarinum sp.
CAGGAATTTAGTCCTGCATCAGTCAGACCAAGCATTCTATGAATTACGTGCACATTCAATCGCCCAGCCATTTTGATCACATTATTCAACAATTAAGAGTCGACAATTGAACCGTATCACAATCACTTTTCTAAAACAGCCTGAAAAGATTATTTTCTATTGCATAACCGGCATTATTAGTGCATTGCTTTTAATCGCATTATTTTATATTGATCAAATCACTATTGAGCAACATGGTTATACCACATATAAAAACACCCAAAACCAACTAACGCGTATACATAACCGTCTAACCAGTAAACTGCAAAATAATATTCAAGTGGTTAGAGGATTACCAGGCCTCATCTCTATTAACCCTAATTTATCTCAGGAACAATACCAAACTGCCGTTCAGCATTTATTAGATGATCGCTCTGAACTACGCAATATTGCGCTTGCACCGGACTTGGTTATTCGCTACATGTATCCAATCAAAGGTAATGAAGCCGCTATCGGCTTAGATTATCGCAAGCTGCCATCACAATTTGCAGCCGTTAATAAGGCTCGTGTAACCCGTCAACTTGTTTTAGCAGGGCCGGTTAAGTTGGTACAAGGCGGCACAGGATTAATCACAAGGTTGCCTGTGTTTATAAAAAAAGACCAGAAAGAAACTTTCTGGGGTATTGTCTCGGCCGTTATAGATGCAAACCTTTTATTTAAACGAAGTGGGCTTTTAGATGATAACTTAGCCATTGATATTGCAATCCGAGGTAAAGATAGCCTGGGTTCAGACGGAGATGTTTTTTTTGGTAATCCCGATTTATTTAAGCATTCAAAACTAAAGCATACTTTAGAGCTTCCTTACGGTTCTTGGCAATTAGCCGCGCGCCCTAAAGAGGGCTGGACAACGTTACCTAAAAATATAGGCTTGCAACGCGCAATATTATCAGCCATCGCTCTCGCTATACTCATTATCATAACCAGCTTTATTCGCTCTACCCTTAAAGCCTCATTAGCCAATCGTACATTCTTAAACTTACTGGAAAATGCACCTATTCCCTATGCTGTAAATACCAAGGATCAAACTATTTCCTATGTTAATAAAACATTCACGGAAACATATGGTTATACATTAGAAGATATTCCAACACTTCATGAATGGTGGATCAAAGCATACCCTAATCCAACTTATCGACAACAGGTAAAAGAGAGTTGGTTTTTAAATCTGGAGAAATTCAAGTCCACAGGCATGCCATTCGAGCCTTTAGAAGTCGACATTCAATGTAAGAGTGGTGAAATAAAGACTGTATTAGCTAGCCCCACAACATTAGATATTGCCTCTGAAGAGAATCATTTAATCGTACTTTACGATATTACCAAGCGAAAACTCAACGAACAACAACTACAACTCTCTTCACAGGTTTTTAAAGGCACCCAAGAAGGCATCATTATTACTGACCCAGAAGGCGGCATCATTGATGTTAATCCTGCTTTTTGTAGAATCACAGGATATTCTCTTCAGGAAGTCATAGGCCAAAACCCCAAGATTCTTAGCTCAGGAAAACAATCCGCTGAATTTTATGACAATATGTGGGACACACTCAATCAAAAAGGTTACTGGCAAGGGGAACTCTGGAACCGTAAAAAAGATGGGCAAATTTATGCTGAAACACTAAGAATTTCGTCATTACAAGATGAGCAAGGACAAAACACTCATCATATAGGTTTATTCTCCGATATAACCCATAAAAAGGAGCAACAAAAGAAATTAGAATTAATGGCGCATTATGATGTATTAACCCAGTTACCTAATCGGGCTCTTTTTGCTGATCGCTTTAAACAAGCAATTGCCCATAGCAAACGTACTGATACCCTTCTTGCTGTTTGTTTTATTGATCTGGATAATTTTAAACCCGTTAATGATCAATATGGTCATAATGTCGGTGACCAATTACTGATTAAGGTTGCTCATCGCATCAAAGAGAAGATAAGAGAAGAAGATACCGTGTCTCGTCAAGGCGGTGATGAATTTGCACTTCTACTTGGCAATATAGAATCAATAGAGCTTTGCGAAAAGACATTACAACGCATTATCAAGGCACTTGCTCAACCTTTTAATATTGATGAGAAAAATATCAATATTAGCGCATCAATTGGTGCCACATTATATCCACATGACAATGCGGATTTAGATACCTTATTACGCCATGCTGATCAAGCCATGTACCAAGTTAAACAAAAAGGACGAGACAGCTTCCATTTATTTAACCCTACAGATGATCAAGACCTCATCAAAAAACAAAAGCAACTTGATGAAATACAACAAGCTTTAGTAAACAATCAGCTTTGTTTGTATTACCAGCCCAAAGTAGACATGATTACAGGCACTGTGGTTGGCGCAGAAGCTTTAATCCGCTGGCAGCACCCTGAAAAAGGCTTAATTCCTCCCTTAGATTTTTTACCTATTATTGCAGATACCGCATTAGAAATTCAGATTGGCGATTGGGTTATCAATGAATCGCTTAAACAACTTTCTTTATGGAATGCACAAGGTATTAAATTAGAGCTTAGCATCAATATTTCTTCGTATCATTTACAATCACCAAACTTCATAAACCAACTTGATACCGTATTAGCAAAATACCCTAAGGTTAACTCAAATGAATTACAACTGGAAATTCTTGAAAGCAGTGCGCTTGGAGACCTAGCATCCATAAGACAGACCATAAAAACATGTAAAAATACTCTAGGGCTATGCATTGCTCTTGATGATTTTGGAACAGGGTACTCTTCTTTAACCCACCTTAGAAACCTACCGGTTAACACCATCAAAATTGACCAATCTTTTGTAAGAGATATGCTGGATGACCCAAATGATTTCACCATTATAGATGGCGTCATTGGTCTGTCCCATTCATTCAACCGAGCAGTGATTGCAGAAGGGGTTGAAACAACTGAACATGGTTTAATGTTGCTACTGATGGGCTGTCATAAAGCGCAAGGCTATGGAATCTCCCGCCCTATACCAGCAGATCAACTCCCCGATTGGCTACACAACTATAAACCCAATCAACTGTGGATTGCTTGTGGAAACAAAAATTACTCTGAAAAAGAAAGGCGCATTGAGATATTTAAACTCATTATCAAACAATGGACACAAAAGATTGAGACCAGCTTACAGTCTAAAAACAGTAACACCCAGCATTGGCCAATTATGGACAGTAAAAAATGCCAGTGTGGTATATGGATAAACCGAGCCAGACAAGATCAACTTTTTAATGCAAAAGACCTTGATGATCTGGATGCGCAACATGATGTAATGCATCAGCTAGCGATTACTTTAATGAAGCAATACCTTGCAAAAATAGATATCACAGATGATCAACTCAAAACACTGAAATCTAGCATAAAGACTCTAAAAAGTACTTTACAAAAAGGCAACCCCCCCATGAGACGCTCGCAAAACTTTTAGCCAGGGAAGCACAATAGCCTCCCTAGCACTAGTTTTTGCCTTATTTCCTTCCCTACCTACTGCGAACTATCAGACCATCCGGGGCTGACAGCGGTTGTTTTGTTATAAACTTCAATATTAAAATTTATCATCTCTATAAACTTATTTGTATCGAATGGCTTGGTTAAATAATCATCAAAACCGTATTGCATGGCCTTAGCTATTGCAGCTTTATCAACATCGGCACTAATTGCAATCACGGGTATGCCAGGCATTTTTTGCTTTAACATCATACAAGCCTCATTTCCTGTCATATTCGGCATATGAATATCAAGAAGGATTAAATTAGGCTTAAACTGCTCTGCTTTTTCTAGAACGATTACCCCATCTTCAGCAGAAATAAACTGTAGATTATCAAAATGACTGAGAATTTTTTCAACAATCAGTAGATTTACCACATTATCATCAGCATACAAGACTGTATAAGTCTGATTAGGTGTTAGGAAGGATATACTCTCCTCTATGCTTCGACTTTTATTTATCGGTTCAGGAGTGATTTCTTGCTGACTTCCTTTAAGCTCAAACCAGAAAGTCGTACCGACATCTATTTGACTGCTAACGCCTATTTTTCCCTGCATAAGTTCCACAAGCGTCTTGGTAATTACAAGTCCAATTCCTGTCCCTTCAATCGCTGTATTCTCTCTACCTAAACGGTTGAATGAAGTAAAAAGCTGATTGATTTTGTCTTCTGCAATTCCTTTGCCGGTATCAGTAATTTCAATACGCCAGATATCACCAGGCATATATTGACAGTCAAGTGATATTATTCCATTAGGTTTGTTGTATTTAATAGCATTTGACAACAGATTAAGTAAAACTTGTTTTAAGCGAAATGCATCCGCTTTTAAGGTGACCGATTCAAAAATGTTGGGGTTATACCTTAGTTGTATCCCTTTATCATTTAGAGTCGTTTTTAAAATATTTTCGGTTGCTTGCATTACCTCGCTAAATGAGACGTCAGTGATTGAAAGCGTTAATTGGCCGACTTCAATTTTAGCCAAATCCAAAACATTATTAATAAGTTCTAGTAAATGCTCTCCCGCATCATAAATATACTGAATGTCACCTGTCTGTTCTGTAGTAAGGCTTTCATCATCTTGCAGTATTTGCGAAAAGCCTAATATAGCATTAAGCGGGGTGCGTAGCTCATGGCTCATGCTGGAAAGAAATTGTGACTTAGCTTCGCTGGCTTGTTCAGCCAGCTCCCGAGCTTGCTCTGTTTCTGACAGAGATTTCTCTAGCAGTACTTCGTGCTCTTGTCTGTTATGAGTCATTGAGTTAAAGCCAGACTCTAGAATATTTAACTCAGAAAAGTAAGATAAGGGAAGCTTTGGGTATTTTCCTGCTTCTAAGTCTTTAAAGGCGTTGATTAACAGTTTTAGTGGGCTGAATATTTTATGAACAGCAATGAGTGCAACAACAATAAGTAGCAACGCACTGACCAGAAAAACAATAATAATAGAGTAAATATTTTTCTTAATAGGGTCAAGAACAGCGTCTATGGGGATTTCAGAAATCACCCCCCAGTTAACTAAAGGTACAGAAGAATATACCCCAAAAACTGCTTGACCAATAACCCCTTGGTATTCTCGTGTTGAGTCCCAAGGCTCATCTTTTAATAAATTCCGAACAATTGCATACTGAGTAGCAAAGCTATTCTCTTTAAAATATTGAGAACCGTGAGTATAAGCGCCATGCCTATCGACAATATAATGAAAACTATTACCCTGTTTTATTTTTTTTAATATGCTTAGCCATAAAGAATCAGGCTCTATCGCTGTAATTAAAATTGCAACAACTTCATCCTGATCGCTAATCACTGGAATAGCGATGCTAAATATTGATTCATTCGAATGTATTTCACTGCGAGAAATAGCAGAAATATACTCTCGACCATGTAAAGGAATCGCTATAAAAGGTGAGTTTACACTCAATTTATCGGGGAAATACGTTTTTAAAATATCATCATTAATTTCAGGCGTATCAATGGAAAGATGTCGATCATGGCCTGCCACAAAATTGCCTTTAGGATCAATTAATATAATTGAATGGATAGAGGGTTCACGGAGGAATATTTTATTGAGTAAGAGATTAATATTAGATTGCTGTACTGGGGCTTGTTCTAATGCAATCACTAACGGATCAGTTTTATTTTCTAAAACAGATTTTAGCCGAGTCAGTTCACTTTCTATCGTGCTTCTAATATGTTGGTTCTGTGCATCTTGTAGAGCAAGGAAAGTGTTGCGTTCTGTTGTGTATATTCGATTACTTATCCAAGGGATAATGAAAAGCGCAGGGAATAGTGTGGTTAATAAAATTAACCATACAATCATGCTTTTTAAAGATGAGGGTAAAAAACGCATCCGCTATTTTTTTTGTGTTGCTTTAATAACAAACCGTGTATCAATAAATTTATTTAAATCAGCGGGTACTGTTTTCCATAAGCCCATATCAACTAATTGCTCAGACATGAGTTGTATTTCAGATAAGGTTGGAACCATATCACTGTAATCAATCCAATTGGGTGGAGACGTTAATACCTTAAAGAATACTTCCGCTGGCGCACCGGTGTAATCAACCCCCATTTCCGAGGCTTTTACAGGGTTATTTTCAATAAACTGACCAGCGGCAACAAGGTTATCAATCAATTCTTGGAGCTGCTCCGGTTGCTCTTGAATAAATTGATCAGTCACTAAAAACACGTGATCCATATGGTCTAGCCATATATCAGGAGATATCGCTGCCATCCATCCAACATTCAAACTGATAGAACGCTGACCTTCTGGTTCACCCACTAAGAAGCCATCAATTTCACCTCGTTTGAGAGAATTAATCATATCTCTGGGTGGCATACCAACAATAGTGACATTTTCTGAAGACACTTGATGTTGTTTAAGCAACATGTGCAATAGCACGTGATGTTGAGAAAAAATGTGAGGGACAGCTAGCACGGTTTTTAGCTGTTTTAAATCATCAATAGAGCTGATTTTCTGTGATAAGACAAAGCCGTTACCATTTCTATCGGCTTTTAAGACTATTTTTCCGGGGAATCCTTCTTCAATTAGCTTCATAGCCAGTGGAGATAGAATAAAAGTTCCCGATAGTTTGCCTGATTTCATATCACCGATAACATCAGGCCATGTTTGATTTTGTATGGTTTTTAAATGCAAACACTGTAATTGTTCTTGATATTTATTTTCAACAATAGCAAGAGGCAAATGACCACCACAAATCAGACGCCCAATGGCAATGGTTGGCAGTTCTTTTTTTACCTGAGGAACAGGACAGTCCAGAAAACCGTGTAAAGAATCGGGCGCATATTGACAACTTAGCTGCTGTAGTTGAGCAAGTTTAAATGTTTTTTGCTCATTTTGTTCGCAGCCTGTTATCAGCAAAAGAATAAAGCACACTATAGTAAGGCGGATTTTAGAAGTTAATGCCACATTAGCCACCTACTAAATTTAGTATATTAGAGAATCCCTTATATCTTAAGTTGTTTTTAAAATTAGCTCAAGGGCTGTTCAGGCTAGTTTATTACCGGAACATTGCGGTTACTAAAGAAACAGGGAAAGAAAAACATTGATCGTAGCCCGTATGGAGCATCGTGTAATACGGGAATAAACGTGCAATTCATCCTGTATTCCGCAATGCTCCATACAGGCGACATATCACTTTTTTGATATAAAAATATATTGGGATTGGTATAAGTACCCGCCCCCTTTTTTCTGCCCTTAAGTCTCTTCGGCATAATTTAAAAATATGCCGTAAAATGCTACTTTTACTCTAACTAAGTAACAACCGAACAATTGGATACTTGTTTACATGATACGTCTTTCTAACATTAAATTACCTCTCGACCACGATGAAAAAGCACTGGTCAATGCCATTTTATCAAGCTTGGAAATTAGCGCTGAACAACTGCTTAGTTTTAACGTGTTTCGGCGTGGATATGATGCCAGAAAGAAAACCAATATATTCCTTATATATACACTTGATGTGGAAACCTCTATCAATAAGGTATTGCTAGATAAGTTCGCCGATAACCAGTTAATTAAAGCCACACCGGATTTAAATTATCACTATATTGCTCAAGCAGCGGATGGTTTATCCGAGCGTCCTGTAGTGATCGGATTTGGCCCATGCGGCCTGCTCGCTGGCTTGTTGTTGGCTCAAATGGGCTATAAACCCATCATTCTTGAGCGCGGAAAAGAAGTACGCGAACGAACCAAAGATACCTTTGGTTTTTGGCGAAAGAAAGTATTAAATACAGAATCAAATGTTCAGTTTGGTGAAGGTGGTGCAGGTACATTTTCTGACGGAAAGCTCTATAGTCAGGTAAAAGATCCTAAACAATATGGCCGAAAAGTACTGACAGAATTTGTTGCCGCGGGCGCACCTGATGAAATCATGTATGTCAGTAAGCCGCATATAGGGACATTTAAGTTAGTCTCTATGGTAGAAAAGATGCGTGCAAAAATTATTGAGCTAGGTGGCGAGATAAAATTTAGCGCCCGTGTAGATGATTTGGACATTGTAGACGGCCAAATCACTGGTTTAACGTTAGCCAGCGGTGAAAAAATAAAATCGCGGCATGTCGCACTGGCCGTTGGGCATAGTGCGCGTGACACTTTTCAAATGTTATACGATAAGAATGTCTATATTGAAGCCAAGCCCTTTTCTATTGGTTTTCGTATAGAACACGAACAATCCATGATTGATGCGGCGCGCTTTGGACCTAATGCGGGTAATGCCATTTTAGGAGCTGCTGATTATAAACTGGTACACCATTGTAAAAATGGCCGTTCTGTTTATAGTTTTTGCATGTGTCCCGGTGGTACGGTAGTGGCAGCAAGCTCAGAAGAGCATTGCGTGGTTACCAATGGCATGAGTCAATATTCACGCAATGAACGCAATGCCAATAGCGCTATTGTCGTCGGTATTGATCCTTCGGATTATCCTGGACATCCATTAGCAGGCATTGAGTTACAGCGCCAACTTGAAAGTAAAGCCTATTTGATGGGTGGTAATAATTATGATGCACCCGCACAAAAAGTTGGTGATTTCCTCAAAGGTAAATCTTCTAAAACCCTAGGCAAAGTTGAACCTTCATTTAAACCGGGTATTAAATTAACTGACCTAACTGAGTTACTGCCTGATTTTTGTATTGAAGCCATTCGTGAGGCTATTCCTGCTTTCAACAGAAAAATAAAAGGCTTTGCGCTGGACGACGCTTTATTAACCGCAGTTGAAACGAGAACATCCTCCCCTATAAATATCAAACGTGGTGATGATTTACAAAGCATTAATACCAAAGGATTATATCCTGCGGGTGAAGGAGCTGGCTATGCAGGGGGGATTATGTCAGCGGCAATTGATGGTATAAAAGTCGCCGAAGCTATCGCATTAAGCATGAATGCTAAATGATAGAAATCAGGTCATTTCCAAATTATCAAAGTATTTCATGCACGCTGCTAAGAAATATCAACATTGTAAGTAATAGACACATAATACGACCTACAACCAAGAAAACCAGTTAGATAAAGATTGCTTTATAGCAGCCAAGAAAATACCCTTTGCATCATAAAATATGTAATTCCAAAATTAAAAGATGAATAATGAATACTAAAAATGTCTCCTTTACCAAAACGCTATTAAATAGCCTGTTGCTATTAACTATGCTTAATGGTTGTAGTTCTGCACCGACAAACCCTGATGATCCTTGGGAGGACTGGAATCGAGGTACTCAGGAATTTAATGATGATTTTGATGCAACGATAATGAAACCATTGGCAAAGGGTTACCTGTTCACAACACCAGAACCAATTGACAGAGGTGTTTCTAACTTTTTCAGCAACATTGATGATATCGGCGTCACAATTAACGCCTTGCTACAATTTAAACTCATCCAGGCTGGCATGGATATGAGTCGATTCCTGATAAATACCACAGCGGGTATTGCTGGGTTTATAGATGTTTCCAGTATGATCGACTTACCCAAGCACAATGAAGATTTTGGACAAACACTTGGCGTATGGGGTGTTCCATCCGGCCCCTATCTCGTACTACCTTTTTGGGGACCTAGCTCTCCCAGAGGCACAGCTGGCTTAATGGGTGATGCTTTAATGGATCCTCTAAACTACACTCTTTTTGCTGGTGCGGCAGTCAGTGCCATTGGTACAGTTGCAGATGTTGTTGATGTAACAGACCAAAGAGCAGGATTGATGTCCAGTGAGAAAATGGTTGATGAAGCAGCCATCAATCGTTATGACTTCATAAAAAACTCTTACATACAGTATCGTGAGCATCTAATTTATGATGGTAATGTACCAGAAGAAGATGACTTTCTTGAGCTAGACATTGATTTTGAAGAAGAACCCAGTCATATACTTGAGCTTTCCCCTCCAGTTGAGGAATAGGCTCTCTTGATTAAGAAACCAGGTTACCAACACAAGAAATAAATAGCAGTTTTTTTTAATCTTTCACGAATGAATTCGGGGGGATCTCAGGTAGTAAGTACTTTACCCAACTGATTTCCCCACCACAGACCGAGTCATACCCTGATGGTCTTTCCCAATCCATCAGCAAATATTCTAGTCTAATGCAAGTTCCCCCTTCAGAAGATCCACACTTGGCTTATAAACATCTTTCTTAGCCTCTCTTAATTGATAGATTTCATTCATATGACTCACCTCACTATAACGGACACCCAAATCCTTAAGAATCCCTGTTTCTAGCGTATAAATACAACCATGAACACTTAATTCTTTATTATTACGCCAGGCTCTTTGTACAACGGTGGTATGGCAAACATTCCTTACTTGCTCAATCACATTAAGCTCGCACATCCTATCCAGGCGCTCTGTTCTATCATTAATCTCAAGCAGCTCATCCTCATTTTGCTGATGTACGCGTTTAATATGACAAAGCCAGTTATCAATTAAGCCATGCTCTATCGGTTCCATAGATGCTTTAACACCACCGCAACCATAGTGACCACAAACAATAATATGCTTTACCTTTAACACTTCTACAGCAAACAAAATGACCGACAAACAGTTTAAGTCTGTAGGCACAACTACATTAGCAATATTTCGGTGTACAAATAACTCTCCCGGCCGCAATCCCACTAATTGCTCAGCAACAACCCGACTATCCGAACAACCTATCCATAAGTAATCAGGCGATTGTTGGTTCGATAAATCTGAAAAAAAGTTAGGCTTATTGCGTTTAATGTTTTCAGCCCATGCGGCATTGTTATCAAATAATTGTTTTAAGTGACTCATTGTAATCTCTTATTTATCCTTTTTTATAACGATGAGAGTACTTTGTTGTTTCTGGACTTTACCCCAGAATCAATAATAAATACAGATTCTATTTTTTTCCAAAAATCCAGTTTATATGCTCAAGCATATCTTTAAACGAGTTTTCCTTAATCGTTTTGATTAACTCATCCACTTTAAACGCATGATGTCTTTCATAAACAACACCTACCTGCTGCATTTCGGCTAATCCTGTTTCACGTGCATGATCAACAAAGCCATCATTTTTCCAAAAGAAAGCACCAGGCATAGTGGTAGGTATCACCAATACAAAAAACAAAGATCGACCAAACAAACCCATAACAAGCATGGATAAAACCAGCACAACAGCGACAAGCAATCCTAATGTATTTGTTATCCCCAACACTGCAATTATCATTGCCAACATTACATTTAGCCCTAATAAAACATTCCTTAGTAAATAGGATTTACCATATTGAGTGACTTGTCGATAATAGGAAGCAGCACCTTCATTTTCTATCGCCAGCATATCACGCGCATGCAAGATATGACCAATGCCTTCAATCACTAATCCCAAAGTAATGATTATTGCTAATGACTGAACAAGTAGTTGTACAGATGACATTTCTATAGGCATTACCAATAAACTAACAAGCAGAAGAATTAATGCCCCAAAACTGAGCATAGAGCC
Organism: Methylomarinum sp.; assembly: GCA_013139755.1. Next base: position 11,462 of record WTAG01000285.1, read on the forward strand.
TAAAAAAGCGGTTCCCGTTTGTTTATGGTTCCAAAAAGGGCGAGCAGGAATGCGGTACAATTTATACATATAATACAAGCCAATAACGCCACTTAGCACTCCCAGGCCAGCAAAACTATTTGCGATTATTTGAGCAAAAAGATTATCAAAAACAGAAAACACCATCGCGCCTAATAAGCCCGTGTAAAACATTGATACACCCGCTATTTCACGACTGACAGGTGAGAGTCTTAAATTATTAAACCCTCTATAAAAACGATGTGGCTTACCTAAATGCATATTCAATTTATACAGGCCCACTGTACTAATCACAAAAATCGTTACGATTAATGGCATAAAAATTTCAGACGACGCCAATAAACCCAATTTTTCTGACGCTACAACAGGGCCTAGAATAAGCATTAAAAACGCGCCAACTGTAGCTTGAGTAAATAAGGTAAAAATCACATGCGCACTTTCATGGCTGGTTAACAGAGCCTTTAAATTCCAATGTTTTTCATGCCCTGCTTTCTCATCAACGACAGGTTTAAATTTATTTTCTGCATCATTTCTATGATACTTAATTGGTGCGGTATCCGTGCGTGTCATCTCCCGGTGTGAACCTTTGGTTTGTTGAAAACGAATATTGGGATGGGTAATATCAGTGGTCGGAAAACCCGGAATTTCAGCTTGTGCTTGCTCACGATTTTCAGGGATATTCTCTACTACCCCAAAATCCAATGCATTACCTAAACAAGCAGCAACACAAAAAGGTTTTAGCCCCACTTCCAGCCTATCTACACACATATTACATTTAGAGACTTCACCTTTTACAGGGTCAAGCTGTGGCGCATTGTAAGGACAGACCCAAGTACAATAACCACAACCAAAACAAATATCGGGATCTTGTAATACCGCACCATACTCTGCGAATTTGGTGTACGCCCGTGTAGGACAACCTTTTAAACATACCGGATCATCACAATGATTACAGGCCATTGAAATATTAAGCCGCTGATAATCAGGATACGTCCCACCCTCGACAAAACCAACTGAACGAAAAGCAATATGTGCAGGATTATCATTCTTTTCACTACAGGCGGCTTCACAGGCATGACAACCTATACAGTTATCCACATTCAAATAAAAGCCATGCTGTTTATAGCGATCAGGGTTATCACTGACTTCCAGGTCGCCATTGATATTCAGGCTTATTTCTCTTAACGCGTTGCCCTCTTCCGTCAGCTCAATATTTTGCCCATAACGATTCTGTTCATTACTTTGTTCTTTTCTAAGAAAAGCATATTTTTGTTCGTCACTACGTACTTCAATCATAAAAATAAGTGTGTAGGATGGGCAAAGCAAAGTATGCCCATCATTTAATTTATACGTCTATATGGACACATGACCAAAGCCTTTGCCCACCCTACAGCAAAAGAAGCAGGCTAAAATGTTCTGGCTTCTTTATTTAATTGTGCCGCCTGTTGCTGATTAACCGATTCAATTCTGACAGCAGACTGCTTAAAAGCAGGTTGTCTTGAATGGGGATCTAACAAGCCCAGCGTTAATCGATTAACACAATCAAAAAAGTGGAAGGGAATAAAGACCATATTTCTTGGTACTCTTTGCGTCAGCATTACCATCACAATGGCATCTCCACGTCGTGAAACAACTCGCACATAAGATTGATGAGCAATACCCTGTTCAGCCGCTGCATCAGGATTCATTTCCATAAACGGTGTGGGGCTATATTTATTATTATTGCCAATTTTTCCGGTACGGGTACGTGAATGAAAATGCTCAACTAATCGACCTGAATTCAACCATAAAGGATATTGCTCATCCGGCCTTTCATTGTTATCAATAAACGGCAGAGGAATTAATTTAGCGCGACCATCTGGATAGCGAAAAGTGGCTGGTTCTGTATACAAGCGCTTGCCGCCTTTAAGCGGTTTTTCACCGTTTTTCACCTGCTCGTCTGTATAAGGCCACTGTATGCCCTTATGTTCTTCAATCAGGTCATGCGTCATACCCGATATATCGACCAGACGACCTTTAGAAAGCTCGCGCATTTCCTCAAACACTTCATCAAAGTTATCAGGAAAGTTCATTTTCCTGCCTTGCTCAAACTGCTGGGCAAGACCATTAAAGATATGCAAATCTGTTTTAGATTGAGCATAAGGCTCTTTCACTTTACGAATGATATTGACCCGTCTCTCAGTATTGGTAAATACACCTTCTTTTTCCGCCCAAATCGCTGCGGGTAAATAAATATGGGCATACTGAGTGGTTTCTACATCAAGATAGGAATCCTGCACCACGCAACATTCCAGTTTTTCCAGTGTTTTTCTAATACGTGCAGTGTTAGGCATTGATGTCATTGGATTTGTACCCACTAACCAAAGCCCTTTAATCTTCCCTGTTTCAATCGCAGGAAAAATATCTGTTTGTGCCAGGCCTCTTTTTTTAGGGAAAAATTCAGGATCAACCCCCCAAAATTTACCTATATCTTCACGATCTTGTTCATTTTCCAATAAACGATAAGCCGGTAATCCAGAACAGGATGACCATTCACGTGTGCCCATGGCGTTACATTGCCCGGTAATAGACAGACTGGTACCACCTTTTTTACCAATATTACCGGTAATTAAACTCAGATTATTAAGACCCACCACACCATCAGAGCCATGGGTACTTTGATTAATCCCCATGGTCCAAATATTCATTGCTGCGCCCGCTTTTGCATATAAACGAGCAACATGACGTATGGTATCTTCATCTATGCCACAAATTTTAGATGCCGTAACCGGATCATAATTTTTTACTTCAGCGGCTAATTCTTCGAAACCATTAGTATTGGCTTTAATATAGTCTTGATCTTCCAGACCCTCATCCAGAATGACATGCATTAATGCATTCATTAACACCACGTCCGTTCCCGGAGTAATGGGTAAATGCATATCTGCATTTTGCGCCAGCATGGTGACGCGAGGATCAACCACAACCAAAGGAAATTTACGTTTTTCTTGCGCTTCTTTAAAACGCCAGTAAATAATCGGATGTTGCTCAGGTAAGTTAGATCCCCAGGCAATTAAACAATCAGTACTTTCAAAATCTTCATAACACCCCGGAGGACCATCAGAGCCAAATGATCGTTTATAACCAGACACCGCTGACGCCATACACAAGGTGGTATTACCATCGTAATTATTAGTA
>WTAG01000708.1 GCA_013139755.1 Methylomarinum sp.
TGTAGGTTTAGAAGGTGCTGTCGTTGGTATTGACACATTTGGCGAATCTGCACCAGGCGGTGAAGTGATGAAACACTTTGGCTTTACTGTTGAAAATGTAGTGAAGGTCGTTAATAGCGTTCTTTAAATAAGTCTCTATTTGACTCAGGGTGTCATTAAATTGATGCCTTGAGTTATTTAAAGGGTCCCTTGGGGCTGGCTGTTTCTTGTAAATAGTATTGTTTCAACAGTGTTATTTACAAGAATCAATCTGATTCCAAAATAATAATTAGTGAGGAATAATTTGATGAATGGTTTATTGGCGGCGTTGCCGTTCTTCTCTAAACACTCAGAGGTGGAAGTGGTTCAGGAACAAGCTGAAGTATCTTCTAGAGGTGCGAGTGGCTTAACTGGTGTTTCTAAGTATGTTAACAATATGCCTGTTACAACAGGTGTTGAAAAATATTTAGGGCGTCAAGAATTAGTTGATCCTGTTTATACAGGCCCTTCAGGTGTAGAGAAATATTTAGATGCTAGACCTAAAAAATCTGGTGTGGCTAAGTATTTAGAAGCAAATGAATCAACGGGTGCTACAGGTGTTACTAAATATGTAAGAAACCAGCCCGAGATTTTTGTTAGTGGTGTGGATAAATATGTGGCTAATCGCTTGGTTGCAGTAAAAGATACGCGAAAGCCGAGTGGTGTAGAAAAGTATTTGGGCAAGCAGGTGCCTGTTGAAAAAGCTATATTGAGCAGTGTTGAGCAATATGTAGCTAAGAATGCAGAGAATACTAAAGTACCTACATCTGTTGGAAAGTATGTTACTAAAAAAGTAGCCGCAGCTAGAGTGCGTTTTGATGTGACGGGTGTTGAAAAATACCAGATAGAGCAAGAGATAGTTGCAAGAAAAAAAGCAGCTGCTGTCATTGTTGAAAGATATTTGAAGGAGCAGGCTATTATTGCAAAAGAAAAAGCCTTGGCTGAAGATGAAGCGGCAAAAATAGTCGAAAGAGAAACTCGCCTTGCAGCAAGTTTGGTTGAGTTTGAAGATGAAGGTGATAGTGATTTAAGTGCTGTTGCCAGGTATCTTAAAGGACAAGCTAAATTAGCTGAAAGTAAACCAGTAATTACGGGTGTTACTAAATATTTGGCTAATCAATTGGTAGAGGCTAGTAAAAAACCTGTTGTTAGTGGTGTGGAAAAATATTTAAAGACTCAGGCTGTTGCAGCTAAAGTGGTAGTTGTTGTGACTGGTGTTGAGCAATACTTAAGAGATCAGGCGATTGCAAGGAAATCAGCACCGAAAGTCACTGGTGTAGCGAAATATGTTGCCAAGAAGACTGTGGCTGATATGCATAAGCCCGAAATGAGTGGCGTGGCAAGATATATGGCTAAAGTTAGATCTGTTATGGATGCTGCTGCGGAAGTGGTTGAGAAGTGTTTGGAAGGTGAGTTTATACCTGCGGGGCAAGAGGCTGGGCAAACAACTGTTGAAAAATATTTGCAAGAAAAGTCGGAATTAGAAATTGAATCTAGACAGTCTGGTGTTGCGCAATACTTACAGGAGCGTGAATCTTTAGTTGAAGAGGTTTGTGTTGCAACAGGTGTTGAGCATTATTTAGAAGATCGGGCGGCTATAGCTAGAGAAAATGCAGTTTCTGGTGTAGAAAAATATTTAATTGCTCATGCTCCTGTTGTCGAGGAAAAGGAAGCGTTTTTAGAGCAAGTTGTTGAGGACGTTGCTGTGACAGGTGTTGAAAAATATTTGCAGGCAAAACCTGAGGTGGTAGTGGTTGAAGAAGTGGCTGAATTAAGTGGTGTGGAAAAGTATATGAAACGCCAGGCTATTGATAATGCAACAGGTGTTGAGAAGTATTTGATGGGGGTATCTGGTTAAAAACCAGGTCTTTCTTTTGAGTCTTAAAAAAAATGCTGCTTTATGCGGCATTTTTTTTTGCTAAAATTTATATTAAAAATTAATTCTAGAGTTGAAAACAATAAATGTTTTTTTGTTGTTAAAAAACAATGGAGGTTGGTTTATTTAGTTGAATGTTTAGATATGTCAGGTTTGGTTGAGTGTGAAAAAATTATTCAACTTTAATTGAGTTTGTTATTTAAAGTATGGCTAAATAATTTTTTGTTTTCGGGGTATATCTTTCTCATCTGGTTTTCTGTTTGGCTCTGTGTTGCAGCTGATGGAGCGGGGCTGGATTTGATTCGATGCTATTACTGATTTGAGGGTTTGTATCAAGAGCTTGTGGTGTTGTATTTAGGAAAATGGTGTATCATTGGTTTTGTAGTTATTAGCCTACAATAATTTAATGTGAAATGTTTTGATGACAAATATTATGGTGAGTTGGAAGTCTTGTGAATACGTTGCTTTATAGCTACAAATAAGGTTTGCAGGCTGTGGATGGAAATGACGGGCATTGACATATCCCTATAAATTGATTTAAAGTTACGGCCTCGTAACAAGTGCTTATTTGCTAGTACTTGGAAAATACGTAACAAATTCGTAATAAAAAATAATTGGAGTACGTAACATGGCAACACCATTAATTCAAATGGCATTAGACTCACTAGATTTCGACGCAACAG
>WTAG01000497.1 GCA_013139755.1 Methylomarinum sp.
AAAACCATTTACGTGCCATTGCAGGTTTGCCTTTAGGGTCGACTCAAGCGCGAGGATATGCAGGTATGGTTAACTTTATTGGTGGAATGCCAGACTATGAAAGTGTATTAGAAATCCCCAATGCGCATTATCACCTGTATGCCAAAGCCTCCCGTAAAGGCAGAAAAGTTGCGCATGCAACGTTTGCTGATGCTGGCAAAAAATACGGATGATTCTTAACGAATAATTAGGTAACCTCGATGAAACGAATAAATCGAGGTTTTCGCCATTAGTAGATGTGTCAGTGATTGCTGTTACTTGCTTTAATATTCCTCAGTCAAACAATTTAGTCACTTGTCATGGTTGGTTTGTATTTCTTCTGTTGGCACGTCAAATTGTTGTTCTTCGTCGTCAATCATTTGATTTTTAAAGTCATTAAGTATTTGTTTTTTTGACTCATCGTCTTTATTGGTATCGTGCAAGCTGTCTTCATAATCATCAATTTGAGCTTGTTTGGAAATATCCACGACTTCTTCATTTTCAATCGGTTCAATAGTATTGCTTTTTTTTGAAATAAAATATTCATGCTCCTCTACAAATGCTTTAATATCTTCCTCGCTTACGCCTGAATCCTTTAGTGATAATAAAAACTCATCAAAAGCTTTTTCAGTTAATTCTAATAATTCCTCTTCGTTGTCCTCCTCAGAGCTTCTATAAAAGTCTTTTGATAAATGAGGAGGAGGATTGTTAAGTATAAAAAAATCTTCGTTATTTATTGATTGTGTGTTTTTCTGAGTAAGTTTGTGAGAAATTTGATTATTTTTAATAATATCTGTATTTGAAACAGAAGGGAAGCTTGAAATTGAGGTATTTTTAATGGCTGTTTTTTCTTTATCAATTAAGTTGATTTCGAAAAAATCAGTAATAATAATACCTAAGAACATGGCAAGCATAAAATTGAGTTTATTTTTTAGCATAAGATTTGATATTTAAAATATAAGACTTGCTGAAAATGTTTACCTTACTGTTTCTGTCAATTAAAAGCAGATGATAGCACAAGAGAATGATTTTTAAGGTTTACTCTAAAAAGGGTGACCTAAAAACTATTCTCTCGTGGTTATCTAAAAAATTATGTTAATTCCTATCATAGGCATATCCATAAACTGCTGAACCCATGTATCTTCCTGTCCCAGTGCCGCAAGTAGATCTGTTGCCCTGGACAAAAACTGATTTGCCACTAGCAAATGCAGCACTCAATAAATCATTTAGTCTATCATCATCATCTGCCGTGTAAACATAGTAATAATAGGTTTGTGTAGTTGATGACGTTTTTGGGTGCAAATAATAATATGCATAGTCAGTAGTGCCGCTGGACCTTGCATATATCCTGTCGACTTTTCCATGTACATTGCATACAGCAAATACTGAACTAGCAAAAGATAAAGAGATGATTATTAATATTGATTTAAATAATGTTTTCATGGCGATTCCTTTTTTTATTTAATGAACTAAAAAAATGACTCTTAAGCTTTAAAGAGTAATCAGCTTAACCGGGAGAGTTATTTGTGTTTTTTTACTCGCCCTTAAAGTGGGAGGCTTGTCACAAGACTAACATGAAAAGCAATTCCCCAATTTTTTATCATATTATTTTTAAATTGTCAATGATTTATTTTTGTGGATTGTAACGCGGTAATTAGGTGAAAATAATATTAAGAATCAATGATTGAAATGTGCTATTGCACTGTAACTATCTTTTTATTAGACGTTCGATACAAAAAACAGGTGTCAGATAGCGTCAATTGCGGGTGTCTTGTTTATTTTCCATTCGTAAGGTTAAAACCTTCGGCTTTCAGGCGAATAGATTTATCTCAAATGTTACAATCAACAAATGGATTATCGTTATGGCAGTCATACAGATTGCAACATCGAATATCATTTTGTTTGGGTAACGAAATATAGATACCAAGTATTAAATGGTGATATTAGTTTACGAGTAATCCCAGTCCCAATAAGTACTTACTCTAATAATGCCCACTGACGTGAGCATAGACAATGAATAGCAGGGCAAGCGCATATAAATTAGCTGATAAATAAGCGATACTACTCAATTTTTCTAGCCAGTATTATGTCATTAAGTGGCTCTTTTGAAAAATGAGCGGGTAAATTATAATCAACTGAACCTATAAGCTATTGGATTCACGTTTATAATTATGATGACAGAATTATTTCAACAAGCCCTTCACATTGATAGTCCTTGGTTTATTAAATCTATTGACTTTAATGCAAATAAAAAACGACTTGATATTTATATCGATTTTAAACGAGGTAGTCGTTTTTCCGATCCAGATGCAGGCGATGGTGTTGTAAAAACGTATAAAGCTTATGATACCGTGCAAAAGACCTGGCAACATTTAAATTTTTTTGAATATAAATGTCATTTGCATGCACGCGTTCCTAGAATTAAGCGAGATGATGGAAAGGTTCGTCTAATACCCACGCCCTGGGAAGGTAAGGTTTCGGGTTTCACCTTACTATTTGAAGCCTTATTAATTCAATTATGCAAAGCAATGCCTGTTCATAATGTCAGTATGTTGACATAGGGGGGGTCATTGCTCTACTTACCTACATCCATGTAGGCATCCAGTAGGAGAAGGCATAACAGACGAACTTATTGGGATTGGTATAACTCAATTACCTCAGCTGATTCGCATAGCATTTAGTACGAATAAATGCATTGAATAGTACATTCTGACAGGCAAAGCTTCCGCTCCTGCTTATTCACAGGGATGTGATGTATGCAGGTTTTGCAGGAGCAAAAACCTGTCACGCCCCTTACCTACATCCCTGTAGGCAAA
>WTAG01000499.1 GCA_013139755.1 Methylomarinum sp.
GGTCCTGATTTGCCTTTATCACCATTCACCGGCACATCATCAAAAAAAATAACCTGAGCGGCGGGTGTTTTTTGTAATTGCTCTTCAACGCCTTCTAAATCAGCTACTGACAACACATTGCCTTTTAACTCCCGTCTTAATTGAGTATCTAACTGGCTAATAATGATCTGCTCGACACCTAAGTAATCTTCCAATTTAGTTCCTAATAATCACTTTTAACGATTCAGTCCAAACGATGCCGTTTATATTCGTTGCATCCCATGTTTCAACTCTGGTTGTATATTTTCCGGCCACAATCCCAGACAACCCAACCTTTATCACCAAACTATTGCCTGACCAATCCAGCCATTCAGGGTTAACATCAGAATCAATTAAATTTGATTCTAGGGAGACAAGAACCCTGGTTATGGGCGAATAATCAGCAATATTTTTACCGTTTTCACGAAGCTCAATATCAATATTGTTGTCTCGTCCTTTATATATCGTTTCAACGTTAAGCACTTTTAATCCTGTTTAATATTTGTTGTATTTACTTATTACAAACCTGATAGTTGAGATTGAATAAATACCTGGATTGTCTATATTGCCCAATCCTGCGGGTAAAAAGTCATAACCACTCATTACTGATGCGCTTGAAAGTAATACACCTGAGCCTGTCACTATTTTTGTGCCCGTTGCTGATAAAAATGATGGTGCTGATTGTAGTGTTGCTGATCCTGTTATTTTTCTTGTTGCCTGGCCTGAGACTTGCGAGAAACTTGCAGAAAGAGTGCCTACTCCCGTAGTGGTATGGCCCGTTGAGCCAATGCCGGATAAATTAGCAATCGTTGACTGTAAATTCCCTATTGCGGTTGTTTTTCTTACTGCAGTGCCATTAAAGGTAAACTCACCCGCTTGAATAGCGCCTAAACCTGTTATTTTTCTTATTGCCTGGCCTGTTGCACTAGCTACGCCTGATGTTAATGCACCAAATCCATCAATTGCGCCATTAACAGAGCCTGAGCCTGTCACAAATGAATTAATGTTAACTAGGTTTCCAATTCCGTTTATCTGTCTGATTGCTATACCAGACACACTAGCACCGCTACTCAGTAGCACACCTGAGCCAGATATATTGCTACCAGAAGACCCGGAGCCTGATACATTTGCTGGCTCAGATTGTAATACGGTAACAGTTGCTATTATTTCTCGCTCTGCTACAGCTGTTGTTGAGGAGCTGTCAGCTTGCAAGCTAGCTAAAACTGAGGTGATTTTTCGTTTTCCTGTGCCAGATAGTGTCGCGGATGTTGATGTTAATGCGCCTGTTCCTGTTATCCCTCCAGCAGTGTTTAAATATATTCTACTCATAGCGCTATGCTGGGATTAGGGATTGATAGAGGTCTTGGTGTAACTCAAATATCTCGTCATTTGTTAACATTAAATCGTGACACATTTCGGCAATGATACCGCCATCAAATGATTCACCAGTACGCCACGGAATTACATTACCCCAATTCGGTAAAGATGTAGGTACGTCGCCACTGTACGTCAAAGAAACTTCTTTTCCGTCGATGTAAAGTTTTAGCTTATCTACATTAGATACAGCACTACCGTCATACACTACTGAAAGTGTGAAAGTAGTGTTTAAGCTTAGTATGTCTGGCGAGTACGCATAGTTTGTGCTGTTATTCCTAAAATACAGATATATTTTTTGTTGGTGTAGCTGTATTTGTACTGTGTAGGAGTCTGAGTAATACTGCTGTCTCGCAAAAGTACCCCAATCCCTAAAGGATTTTAAATACATTTTAAATGTGATAGTTGCGGAAGTAGCGCCTATTAAATTATCCCACGCATGATCCCTGTAATCGGAAGGAGATGATGACTCTACAGCCTCTCCTTCTGGCGTAAATGTGCCGACTTCCACAGTTACGCCAGTATCGCTAACCATGTCATAATCATTATTTAATGATAGTCGGCTTAGGGATTTGCACATATCCCCCTCCCAATCCACTTTTACTGGGCCAACAGGCTTTCTACCAAGCTCTAATAGCTCAAGCGTTTCAAGTCGAGAATCAGGCAGCCAAAGCACCATCTATACGTCCTCGTAACTGTCTATTTCATACTCCAGCTCGTTACCTGTTGCAGCTAAAGTTACACCAATTTCATTGATGAGAAGTATCTTAAAGTCACAATTAGGTATTGAAATTTTATCAATAATATCTACTCCTGCTGCGGTGTCCTGTGTAAACTCAAAAGTTCCTATAAAACCTTTTAATGGGTCAACCGTTACACTTCCAGTGCGATAAACTCCGTTTACCTCGGGGATTAGGTAGGCTTTGATACTGCTACCCGTTCTTGCTGAAGATGCCGCTATAGACAAGCGCAACTTCATAAAAAAATCTCTTTCAGCTGCCCCGTCATTAGATATTGCTATGCTAACGATGTTATCCCCATCATCAAACGTGCCTGAGTTTAGCCCTGCGTTTAGCAATACTACAGGAGATGAGTGAACAGTATATTTAGCAGCCATTACAATGCCCTCGCTTTAGCAAAATACCCGATACGGAGCGGATTGTATCCGTTCTGATCTGCCCACGATTCCAGCACTTCACCCATTTTGATCAATGCTGTTTTATGATGAAGCTCAAATCCATTAATCACAGTCACTAATTGACTCATAACTGCATCTATAAAATCTCTTACCTCGACATCAGTCATATCAAATTCAGTATCTGTCGGATCAGGATCTATCAGCATTTCATAAGCCATTACTGCATAACTATCTGTGCTGTTTTTTAACAAGCCCCACAAACCATTCATACGCAAATATGTTTTCCAATCGCCTTTTTTGATCGGTATATAACGTATGATTTCTTTGTTTTTTAAAGCACTTAATCGTGCCTCATCATCAGCTAGCGCAACGATACCAGGCTCTAATAACTTAACTTTTAATTTAGAGTAATTCATTTCTTTACTCCCTAAACTTGCGCTGTATAAGTTAAAGATGATGTTGCTACGGTGTCAGTTGCACCAATCGCAACACTAGACAACTCAATATCACCACCGCCACTTGTCGCTGTAACCGACCCCTGCAAAGTTTCTAAATTGTTACGATCCTGCAGCTTAAACTTTGCCACTGTACCGCCTGTGGCGTTAGTATCATCAGCAATCACTCCTGCTGTCGCTACACCAGAAGCTGCCGCACCAAACGCAGGGTTCGCCATCGCCAATATTGCAACTTCAACATCACCAGAGGTCATATAAACAAGATCACCAGTGGCATCAGTAGCACCGACATCAAGCAAATCAACCACGGCATCTGCAACCACATTTCGTGTTGCTGTTGTGTGAGTTAAAGGCATTGCTATCCTCCCGTTACTACGCCAGCAGGCGCATCATCAAAATCAAAAGTAATCAAACTACCTTCAACATAAGTAGCCTTGCCAGCAGTAACCCAGCTATCTACAACACCCGAAAAAGCATCATCAATGCAATAGCTTGTAGTTCCAGCTTTAAACGTTGCCCCAAACATTTCCAGGTCTTCATTAACTGTAAATAGCGTTGCCTTTAACCAGCGTGCCGCCATATTTTGTAGCTTTTTATTGCCGTCCCGAATGGTGTAAGTCAGCCCTTTGGCATATTGAGTCCCGTTAAACTCACGACTTTTAAAGTCGCATAGCGCTTTAAATTTTCTAGGCATTTTAATTCCTCATGGCATTCTCTAAATGCCTGTTAACTATATTTAAAATCTCTGTATCGTCAGCGTTATTTAACGCTGAGGGTAATATTGGTCTAGCTGGCAAGGTCACACTTTTAAAGTCGCATAGCGCTTTAAATTTTCTAGGCATTTTTACTTCCTAATTTTTTATAAAAAACCATTATCACTTCTTGTAAATACTCGACCACCTGAAGTCATTTCCGCACTATCATTAGTCACTGGAATATCGCCTGATTCATCAGGCCCCAAGCTGATGGTGCCTTTAGACACATTCAGTAAAAACTTAATCGCAGCATCGTAACGATCCTTCACTCTTTCAGGTGCTGCATCGTCATATAAAAAATAACGTGCTATATCCGCACAAAGACGAACGAGTACTGCGGGAACAGTGGTTAATGGCAGGTCGTATTTTGCTAAATAACCGTCAATTTCAGCCCCTGCATCATCAATCGCCAGGTTTAATACACTGTCATCAATCACATCAAGATTATCGTTATCAGTGAGCTGGATTAGCTCTTCTTCACTGAATCGTCCGATCATGTCCTGGCGAGTGCAATAAGGCATAATTACTCAGCTTCAGCTTCGTCTTGATTAACTTCATCAAGTTCTATGTCTTGAACGACTAACATAGATTCAGCTCGAATCTGCTTTAATTGCTCTTCAGTAAAATCACTGACTAAAACGTCTGTGCTTCCGACCCATTCACGGCCACCACGACGAAAGCCGTCTTTTTTTGTGGTGACTTTTAAGCCAGGTAATTTTTCAATTTCGTTTGCCTTAGCTTCTGCTTCTGCTTTTTTTTCTGCTGCTGTTGTCATTGTCTTTATCTCGATAGAAAGTTTATTTTTTTATCCCGCCCAGACCTGAGCCATCAGGCCTGGAAGTGACTGTAGTAGAGCATCCGTGGTTAGGGTTATCAGTTCAACCAAGGAACAACTAACAATTCAACCGCTTTATAGTTAGTGTTATCTTCACCACCCGCTAACGTCGCTTTTTCAATCAGTGCTTTTGCCGCTGCAAAATTACCAGGGCCTACCACCAATAAATCGTATTTAATCCCTAACTTTCGGCCTTCATCTGTTTCTAATGACATCCCCGCTACAATAGCGGCTTCAAAATTACTTGCATCTAAGGTCGCTTTAGAGCCAAAGGCTGTTTGCCATAAGCCAAAACCAACATTCACTCTTGCATCAATGCCATAACGGAATTCTTTGCGCATAAATACAGCTTCATCATCCACTGAGGTCATGGTTGCAAAGGTGTAATCTTTACGACGTTGAAAAATAATAGGCTTTAAAGCGCGGCGGGTAGAAAGTAAAAACCAGGCAGCACCTGCACCCGCTTGCATATTACTGACCGATGCATCACCTACGGGATGATCTGTATCAAAGAAAAACTGGCCATCAAAACAAGGTTTGGTAAAGCCTTCTCCTAACAAACCAAACACTAGTTCATCTGGATGGTCATTAGCCGCACTGCCCATTTCTTCCATTAATGGTGAATATACGCCGTATGAATCATCTTCGATATCATCCTTTGGAATAGCTACCGTCGCTTCAAAAGGTTCGTTTTTAATTGAATAGTCGCTTAAAGACAGACTCTTAATCTGTCTATCGCCGATCCACTTTCTTAATCTTGGCCATTGACCTAACCAGGCATACTTTTCTTCTTTAGCAGATGAAGGCACCAGTGTTGCAATCCGCTGCCATTGCGATTCATGCAGCCCTAAACCCTTCTTAAATGCGGTATTAAACGCCTGAAAAATGATGGTTAAATTAGCTTTATTTAAAATAATTCCACCAAACATCATTGATGTCATTGCATCATTGGATAGAATCGTGAATTGGGCTATATCTATAGGTACGGCGGTTGCTGATGCCGTAAATGTTAAACAGACCATCATTAGGCTGGCCAGAATTAACAAAGGGATTTTAAACTTCATTTTTATCTCCAAAAGGATTTTGATTATTTGATTTCTACCCAAACGCCATCAGCTTCAACATCAATCAGCTTTCCTGCTGCTGATCGTGTCCCTGTGCCATCGGTTGCGGCCAATGTCTGGTCATCAACGATGTAAACGGTTGCATCAATATGTGTTCTATTGATAGAGCCATCATTAGCGAATTTATAAGTGCCACGGCGAACAGCAACACTTACATCACCCGCTACACCACTTGAGTTATCGATATTTTCTTCAGCACGACCACGGGCTTTTAATCCTGTTGCCGTTGATCCTGGTGCAGCATTTCCTGAAGCATCCAAAACCACTAACGATCCTGCATAAATTTTTGTAGCGGCCGCAACGGGGTCAGAAACATCTTCACCCGTCCGGTATGGAGTATTACGATCTTTAGTTAATGCTGTCATTAGTCTTTACCGTTTGCTTTTTTATAATCTTCAACATCAATGCCTGTTGCTGCACAAATCGTTACTTCATCAGCGGTTAAGCCGTTTTCATCTGTGACTTCAGGATCTTTGCCACCCGTTTGAGTGCCTTGCAATGCTGCAATCGGTTGGGCTTCTTTTAGATAGGCATTTAAGGCGGCAATCTCTAACGATTCAGCCCAGCCTTTTTGTGCTTCTAATAATCGGCCATCATTTAAAGCGGCGGTAATTAAATCACCACATTGCTTATCGTTGACCTGGTTAGAAAGTGCGGCCACTTGATTTTGCAAAGCAGTCATGGTTTCTACAGGCACAAATTTAGCTGGATCGGGATTAGCACTGTCATTGGCTTTTAAGGCTGCAATTTCATCAGTCAATGGTTCCACTGATGCTGCTGCAAGCTGCATTGTTTTACAAGCAGCCAGCACTTCTTCATCGGTTGCATTGTCTGAGAGTTTCAGTAATGCCAACAATTCTTTATTCATAGTGTCCTCTTCAGGGTGGGTTTGGGGTAAAAAACTAGCTGCAGCCAACTCTATAGCTTGCATATTTTTAATAGCAGGCGAATCGGTTACAGCAACACTAATAAGCTGATTAACCGCACCTGTTGATTTGTGATAAGTGAACAAGGGGGAGATATAAAGAAACTCTCCTTTTGCAAAATGTTTTTTAGCAGCAGCAGCCCAAGCAACATTGGTTGCAAACAGGCCTATGGATTCACGCCACTCAAGCTCTGAACCTGCAAACGTGCCAGCGGCTTCTAATGGTTTCTTATTTTTGGTAAATAGCAGGGACTGATGATCGTAATCGATCAGAATATTATCGTTTGTAGTTAAAGCAGCTATAACAGCTGATGCAAGCGTTGCATCTAAATGCCAAGGCCCTTCACCTGTAAGCGCACCGTCAGGCGCAGTGAATTTGCCTGCTGGAAATAGTTGAATGGCATTGTCTTGACTGTCTTGTCCGAGAGGGAAAAGACAGGCGGCGATACCAAGTGGGCTGTTATTTTTGTTCATGTGGCCAGTTTAGGCCGATGGATCAGGTAAATATCGTGGGAATGAGTTCCGTGGTGATAGGGGCTGTAGCCCTTTTTACACCTTAACGGGTATTTTTAGGGTTGGCAAGGTTGCTAGTTTTTTATATTGACAGAATAGCAAAGTTAATCTAAATTGGTGGCTGGTGCTAAAAACACTTTCAAACAGCGGACGACTCTCCCGACAGCAGAGAAACCGCAAAATAAACCCTAGTGCTTTTTGCCAACTTTGGCGAAAACATTCAATTTACTGGTTTAGGCGGTTTTTTTATGCCTGTAATTTAGGCATAAACCCCAATTATGGTCGGGAGTGCGGAGAATACAATACCCTTCGGGGAAATAATCCTGCCTCTCTGTTTGGAGGTTTTTAGCTCCCGACCGCCCATTTCTAAAATAAATGGGCTTTTAATTAAAAAATATCAAACAGGAGGTCATCATGACCGATTTAATCCCCACCCAAACTGCCGATTTCAATGGCGAAACAGTCAGATCAGTTAATGCCCGAGCTTTACATCAATTCCTTGAAGTGGGTAAAGATTTTGCAACCTGGATAAAAGACCGTATCAACACTTATCAGTTTACTAGAGACATAGACTTTACACCGCTCCCCAATTCTGGGGAGCGAATGGATAAAGGCGTGCAGGGGTTTATCCCTGGTCTTAACCGTATTGATTACCTGCTCACTTTAGATATGGCCAAAGAACTAGCGATGTTAGAACGCTCTGAAAAAGGCCGTCAGGTACGCAAATACTTTATCGCCATTGAAAAACAATACCGCGTGGGAAATCTGCAAGCACAGCAGATGGCTAAGTTGCTGTTACAAAGTAAGCCATTGTGGAAAAAGATTGCGCGTTACGTGGGCAAAGACCTGAATAATTATGAGATAGGTCGATTATTGCAGTGTCATGAAAAAACCGTGCGTAGACATAAGCAACAAATGATCCAATGTGGTTTATTATCGCTGTCTACCGAACTGGCGGTGC